>JAICIM010000474.1 GCA_025928885.1 Ktedonobacteraceae bacterium
CATCGTTGGTACGGCAATCAGCCCGGCCTTCACCACTGCCAGCCAGCAGATTGCCAGCAGAGGATTGTTCGGGCTGCGCAACAGCACACGATTGCCAGGAACCAGCCCCAGATCATCCGTCAGCACATGGGCCACCTGATCCACTCGCTCCTGCAGTTGCCGATAGGTCAACATGCCATCAGTACTAAAGATCGCCGGTGCATCTCCGCGTCCCTGGCTCACCCAGGTATCTAGCAATTCAGTGACACAGTTGAGTTGCTCAGGATACTGCACCTCTGGAATCGTGAAGATGAGATCGGGCCACTGGTCGCGAGGAGGCATACGGTCACGCACGAAGGTATCACGATGGGCAGAAACACTCATTTTCTCCCTCCTTTTAGCAGTGAGCGGGCAATGATCAACTGTTGCACTTCCGTGGCTCCTTCATAGATGCGCAACGCTCGAATCTCTCGATACAGGCGCTCAGTAATCTGCCCTTGCTGCACACCACGCCCACCAAAAAGCTGCACCGCATCATCGATCACCTTCTGAGCCGACTCCGTTGCCGTCATCTTTGCCATCGCCACTTCGCGCTTTGCTCCGTAGTTTCCTACGTCATGGAACCATGCTGCCTGATAGGTCAGCAGTGTACTGGCTGCAATAGCCGTTGCCATATTGGCAAGTTTTGCCTGGGTCATCTGCATATCCGCCAGCGTTTGACCGAACATACGACGCTGCTTCACATACTGCACAGCTTCGTCGATAGCACGGCGGGCAAACCCGGTCGCGGCGGCAGCGACTGAAGCACGAAAAATATCTAGCGTTTGCATCGCCAGCTTAAAACCCTCGCCCGCTGCCCCCAGCATATTCGTCGCTGGCACCCGACACTCCTCAAAGCGCAACGTTGCCAGCGGATGCGGCGCGATAACGTTGATCCGTTCCGCAATCACAAGACCTGGCGTATCCGCCGGGACAATAAACGCTGAAATGCCTTTCGGGCCTGCCACATCCTCGCTGCGTGCAAACACAATATAAAAATCGGCAATGCCCCCATTAGAAATCCACGTCTTGCTGCCATTCAAGCAATAGCTGTTGCCATCGCGTGTCGCTGTGGTCGTCAATGCAGCTGCATCCGATCCGGCCCCGGGTTCAGAGAGGGCGAAAGCCGCAATCAATTTCCCCGCAGCAACTCCAGGCAAATACCGTTGCTGTTGCTCAGCCGTCCCTGCAAGTGTAATCGCGCCACTGCCCAGACCCTGCATTGCAAAAGCAAAATCAGCCAACCCTTCATGATAGGCCAGCGTCTCGCGGAGGATACAAAGTGTGCGCACATCTAACTGAGGAAAGACACCACCCACGTTTGCTGGGACACAATAGCGCAGCCAGCCCGCCTCCCCTAACATAGTAACGAGCGCACGACACTGTGCATCTATATCGACAAACTCATCTTCTCGCTCATCTCTCGCAAGATTGGCAGCACACCACCTGGAAAGATCGCGGACAAGCTGCCGATGCGCGTTGTCAAACAATGGCAGATCATAGACTTTGCTCAATGAATCATGTACTTGCATCGATCAATCTCCCTTGAAGATCGGTTGCTCCTTTGCAACAAATGCCTCATAGGCACGGCGGAAGTCGCCGGTCTGCATACACATTGCCTGTGCCTGCGCCTCGGCCTCAATCGCCTCATCCAGCCCCATCGCCCACTCCTGATGTAACATCTTTTTCGTCATCGCGTGAGCAAATGTTGGCCCGCCAGCCAGGCGAGCGGCCATCTCCTGCGCTCTGCTCAAAACCTCATCTGAAGGATAGAGCGCATTATAAAATCCCCACTGCAATCCTTCGTCGGCTGAGAGTGTACGCCCCGTATAGAGCAGTTCCGCCGCTCGTCCCTGCCCAACAACGCGCGGTAAAAGTGTGCAGGCCCCCATATCACAACCGGCCAGCCCGACACGCGTAAAGAGAAACGCGGTCTTGCAGAACGGCGTCCCATAACGTAAGTCCGCAGCCAGCGCCAGCATAGCTCCCGCGCCAGCACATACCCCATCGATAGCTGCAATGATCGGCTGAGGGCATGCCCGCATAAACTTGACCAGCTCTCCAGTCATGCAGGTAAATTCCAGCAGTTCGGGCATGGTCATACGCGTCAAAGGGCCAATAATCTCATGCACATTGCCACCCGAACAAAAATTGCCCCCCGCTCCAGTCATCACCACGACCTTGATTGCGCTCTCATGGACGAGATCGCGAAAGAGGTCCCGCAGCTCCGCATATGACGCAAATGTGAGTGGATTCTTTTTCTCAGGACGATTCAATGTAATCGTGGCAACGCTGCCCGCCACCTGCCATAAGAAGTTCTCTACCATGAGTACTTGCTCCTCTATGTGGCCTCGTCCCCCAAAAAGGACTGCTATTCCTCCAATGAGGCGCTGACGTGCCGTTTCAATTTCCCCAGTAACAGATACAACTGGTGCTGCTCCAGCTCCGTCAACTGCCCCATCCAGTTCTTAATCCAGGTCGCATGCACCTTCGCCATCTGGTCAAAAACTATACGACCTTTCGGAGTAAGATGGACCAATTTGGCACGCCGATCTCCTGGCAGGGTAGTCCGCTCCACCAGGCCATCCCGCTCCAGGTTATCGGTAATGCCTGTGATATTGCCACCTGAAACCATCAAACGCTGTGACAATTCACTCATGCTTATGCCTTCTGGGGAGCGTGCAAGTTGTGCCATCAGATCGAAGCGCGGCAATGTCGTCTCAAATTCGCCCCGCAACCGGCTGCTCACCTGATTCTCAATCAGCGTGGTACAACTGAGCAATCGTAACCACAACCGCAGTGTATCCTGCTCCAAAACATGCTCTTCATACGAGGAGAGATCAGAAGCTTCGTGAGATGTCATTCCGTTGTGCAGGCTCCTTTCGAGAGGTGGTTTTCTCTATCATCCACTTCCAATAGTTTAGGCCAAAATATTTTAAATGTCAATTATTTAAGCCTCAAATATCTTTCACCCGCTTTTTGGAGTTCAAGAAAGAAGTCACAACAAAAAGAAGTCAGGCGATATGTAGCTTCGCCCGACTTCTTCTTTCTGCATCCTTAACGCTCCGGCTTGACCCAGACCCCCCGCTCATGCATCAGGTCAATTTGCTTCTGAATGATCTTCTCCCGATACTCCGCATGCTTCATCGGCTCACGATCCAGATAGAGATTCTTCGGATAAATCGGCTGCTCATAGAGCATTTGATACAACTCCGTCCGCAGATCCTTCAGCCAGTTATCCCACTGAGCGCGGGCGCGGTGGTCTCGTAGCGCCTCAATATCGATCACGCCCGCCACATAGGTTGAGCCTGCCCCATACTCCTGGCGGCCCACAATCTGCCCCTTATAATTGATGATAAACGAACGCCCGCCGAACGTATCGATCGCCGTATCATCTTCGCCATGCAAATAATAGGTCCCCATATTGGGGGCCACGATATACATATTGTTATCAAGCGCACGCGCACGACTCTGAATTTCAAATATCTCGTTGCCGGTCGCCGGATGGGGATAGGAGGCACGATACACCACCTCAGCACCATTCATAGCCAGCGCTCGTGCATTCTCAGGATACGACCCCTCGTTTGCCATCATAATCCCCAGGCGCCCAATCTCCGTATCGACAACAGGCCAGAACGCATCCAGATTGCGGCCATAGCGCTCAATCCACCAATCCAGGATATCATGGGGGCAAACGGAGTGTTCAACAGGAAAGAGCGGCGAGACCTTGTAGTGTTGTAAGATAACCTCGCCTTTCGGGTTGATGATAAAGCCAACATTAAAAAAGCGATCTTTGATTTCAGGATGGTGTGCTTTGGCCTGGGCGATCACAAACGCGTTGTTGCTGTGGGCGATCTTCCCCAGTTCCTCCGTCTCCTTGCCGGGAATATCAATCGCGCATTCCCGAGCAAACTGGACGTGATCGAGGTCGAGCACTTCATCATTGAACCCCTGCAAAGCCCCCTCGGGAAATGCAATCAGTCTCACTGGAAGATCAAGGCTGGACAGCCACGAAGCGGCTTTCACCAGGTGTGAGAGGTGTTCGAGGTTGCGCCCAATATCGGCGCGTGTGCGGATGCCTCGCACGGTGGGAATGAGTCCAACAGCAGTGTAGGGCTTGATCATACGTTGCTCCTTCTGAAGTGGTTGCAAAGTACTATCAGAATATCCCTGGATACAGAGTCATCAATGAGAGCAGGGGACGGCAGAGCTACCCCCTCTTCGCTCGTCATTACATGCCTGTAATATAACAGCCCGGCGGTCAGATTACCAGGGATCAAGGGGTTTCGGGTCGGCGTTGACACTGCTACGAGAGTTGAGTATGCTATCCATATTGAGAGAATGAGGGATCTAACCTCTGTATAGAAAAGGCAGAAGAGTAACCATCATGTATCAGCCGCAACCAGGAGACCCGCTTGCCGCCCTCGATACTCCTGCAATGATTGTCGATGTGCAACTTATGGAGGAGAATATTGCCCGCTTAATGGCCCGTTTTCAAGGAACATCTGTGCGCGTCCGACCGCACTTGAAAACTGCCAAAAGTCCCGAACTAGCTCACCGTTTGCTCGCTGCGGGTGCTAGTGGCTGCTGCGTCGCCAAAGTCAGTGAGGCCGAAGTGATGGCTCAGGCCGGGGTTGAAGATCTGTTAATTACCAGCGAGATTGTGGGACATCCAAAGGTAACGCGGCTGGTGAACCTCCTGCAACAGCACCCCCACATCAAGGCCGTTGTCGATAGTCAGACTGGAGCACAGGCGCTCAATACAGCGCTGGAAGAGGCCAATCTGCATCTCAACGTCCTCATCGAACTCAACGTAGGACAAAACCGCTGTGGCGTCGCCCCTGGAGAGGATACCCTCGCGCTCGCTCAGCAGATGCAGTCTATGAGCCATCTCCACCTTATCGGCGTTCAGGGCTATGAAGGACACTTGCAACACATTCACGATCCCCTGGAACGCGCCCAACGGTGCCGTCAGGCGATGCACTTGCTCACAACTACTGCTGCCCAACTACGCACAGCAGGCTTCCCTATTGAAATCGTGACCACCGGAGGCACGGGAACTGCGGAGATTTGTACGCAGTGTGAAGGCGTTACCGAGGTCCAGCCCGGCTCCTTCCTCTTCATGGACACCGATTACCGCAACGCTCTCGGTCCCGTCTATGCCAATGCTCTCACCATTCTCTCCACAGTCATCAGCCTCCCAGTTCCCAATCGTGCCATCATCGATGCAGGCTTCAAGTCCCTCTCCACTGACAGTGGCATGCCTGAGCCACAGGGTCTCCCAGGTTTTCACTATCAGCCAGCCGGTGACGAACATGGCATCCTCACCTGGGATAACCAGACGAGCACAACACAACTTACCATAGGAGACCGTATTGCGCTTTATCCCAGCCATATCGACACAACGATTAACCTGCACGACACCTACTATGCCTATCGTAATGGCCTGCTAGAAGCGATCTGGCCGGTAGCTGCACGAGGTAAAGTCCAATAACGTAGCCGCGCGACTGTATCGCGCCTGGGTCAGCTTGGGATGCCG
>JAICIM010000225.1 GCA_025928885.1 Ktedonobacteraceae bacterium
AGCATCCTCGCATTGCAGGCTTGAATCTACCCTTTCAGGATCGCGGCAACTACTACTTCGCAATGGAATTTGTGCCTGGGCGTAGCCTGGAGAAAATTCTCGAAACCAGTAAGGGGCCGCTGCCCGAAGAGCAAGTGATCAAATGGATGATCCAGGTCTGCGAGGCACTTAGCTATATTCATTCTCGCAACCCTCCCATTATTCTGCGTGACTTGAAGCCTGGCAATATTATGGTTACGACGGATAATGAGGTGCAACTGATCGACTTTGGTATTGCTCGCCGCTTCGATCCGAATAAACGTACCAATACAGAGAATCTCGGCACGATTTCGTATGCCTCCCCGGAACACCTGGGGTCGATCACGATGCCAGGACAGAAGCGCTCTCCGCAGAATCCGGGTAAACTGGTGCAGACGGATGCCCGCTCCGACATTTATTCGCTGGGAGCGACCATGTATCATCTCCTGACGAACTATGAGCCGGACCCGATCCAGACGCCAACGCCGGGCAGCATTCTGGCGAAGAATCCTCGCTTGCGTACGGTTCAGACAGACGGGAGGATCGTCTGTCCGGTGGAGCAGGTGATTATCAAAGCGATGCAGCAGGAGCCGGCCAAGCGCTTTCAGAGCGCCGATGCGATGCGCGTGGCACTGCAATCGTGTTTGCCCAATGGTGTGCCGCAGACGGTCCAAATACCGGCTATTGCTTCACCCAACGCGACGATCCTGGTCTCGGCGAATCCTGGTCTGGGGCTGGTCTGCCCAAGATGCGGCTTTCAAAATCGTCCCGGAGCCAAGTTTTGCAAGCGCGACGGTCAGCCGCTGGTGCAGGGCGCAGTTGTGGCCCCACCGCAGATACGCGTTCAGGCCGCACGCGTTCCCATTCAGGCTCGTCCGGTCCAACAACCGATCGCGCCGCGCCCGGCCTCGTCGATTCAAGCTCGACCCGTGCGACAATCGATTCAGGCCCGGCCCGTGCAACCCATTCGCGCTCGTCCCGTCTCCTCGGGTATCGATCCAAATGTGGCGTATCGAGCTGGTCTACAACATCTGGCAAATAAAAACTATGCTGAGGCCGTGATGCAGTTTCAACGCGCTCTCAGCGCCAATGGCCCCAGCTATGATGTCCTGTATAATCTTGGTCGCGCTTATCGTCAATATGGCTTATCGGTCAGAGATGCAGATAAAACGCTTTTCAGAAATAATATGAAATATGCCGCCGAACAATTTCAAGAGGCGAAAAAATATAAAACAGATGCGTTGGATGCGTTCTTTCAGCTAGGGCTATGCTATCGCGATCTGGAGTTGCCGGTCCAGGCGACCGATGCCTTTAAAAAGGCGCTGGCGCTTGCTCCCAAAGATCCCGCCGTCTATTACCAGCTCGGTCTGCTGGCGATGGAGCAGGGGATCAATGATGAAGCTGAGCGCTACTTCAAAGATGGGCTGCAATTTAATCCCGATCACGCGCTCATTTTGATTGCGCTGGGACGCTTATATATGAAGAAGAAGCTCCCTTCTAGTGCCGTTAAAGTCTTGCGTCAGGCGACTCAGCTTGATCCGGCAATCTGGGAGGGATGGTATGAGCTGGGCCGCGCCCATAGCCTGTTAAAGGAATGGACGATGGCTCGTAGCGCCCTGGATCGCGCTCGCCAGACCGCTCCTCATATAGCGGAGATTTACATAGCCCTGGCCGCCTGTTACCTTAAATTGAATAAAAAGTCTGATGCAAAGCAAATGGTGCAAGAGGCTTTACAACGCGACCCGAATAATTCCGAGGCCAATCGATTGAAAAAACAACTATAAAAGGAGGGCAGAATGCTCTGTCCGTCGTGCCATACACCAAATCGTGATAACGCAAAATTTTGCAAAAAATGTGGCTTGCCGTTCGTCCATGAGATCAGCGATATAGCTCCTGTCAAGGCGCAGGAGGATGTTGCAGTTTCAGCAGCGGCGGTTCCCACTCCGGCAGAGTCATCATCGGCCCCTGCTCCTTCTGGCGCTCAGGCCCCCGCTGAAAACAAGGCAGCGGAGACCCCGGCGCAGAACGTTGTTTCGGCCAGCGATGCCTCGACGCCAGATGCTGCTGCTGTTGACCAGACAGCGGCTCCTGCCACCCCTTCGCCTGCTGCGGAAACAAATGGCGAAGAGGATATTGCCCTGGCCCCGACCCAGATCCTCTCGCCAGATAAGATGATGGAGCTACAGACGCATCGGTGGCAGCATGAGGTGGAACTGGAACATCAACAGCCAGCAAAAGACGTTGCTGAGATGCCAACCATCATGATGCAACCTGTTGGCAGCAATCTGTTTACGGATGCCACCATCTTACCGGTCACTCCTGCCCCGCGTCCGCCGGAGAGATCTGCACAGCCCGATATCGCGGAGATGCCGACGGTACTGATTACGCCAGGAGAGATCGCGCCGCCACCCCCTGTGACCGGTAGTTCCGCTGCGGGGGAGGCTGCGACCGTTCTGCCAGAAGCTGAAGGGCAGTCTGCGGGTGAGGTTAAAACCGGAGAGACGCAGGAAGCGCCAAAAACAACACCAACTACGGAGACGGCCAGCCCCTCTAGCGAGGCCACGCCATCTCCTTCACAGGAAGAGGACGGAATGGAACACGTATCATCGACCAACAACCAGTCGCCGCAAGAGGGCCAGCCAGCGGCGGACCAGGCCGCCACGACGCCAGAGCAGGGAGCCGCACAGGAGGATTTTGCGCTGCTGGAGAGCGGAACGCTGCTGGCAGGCCGCTATGAGGTGGCCCAGGTGATCAGCGAGGACCCGACCGAGCATGTCTATACAGTGATTGATAAACAGGGCTATCAGCATTGCTGGAACTGCGGTTCAGAAGAGAATGCTGAGGGAGATGAGTTCTGCATGACGTGCGGGGCTGAGCTGCTCAATGCCTCCTACACTCTGCACGAGTACCCCGCCAGCGCCAGCGGAGACAGCGACTCGCATGTTCTGCACGGAACGATCATCAACACTTTTGTGGAGGGTGGCCATACCTATGTGATTGAGCAGGCGCAGGCCATGCAGACCTCCTCTCCCAACGGTATTCGGCTCGTCGCAGCCTCCGATTCTGATGCGGGCGATGTGCGCCGCAGCGAGGCGAACGAAGATAGCACGCTCGTCCTGCAATTGCAGCGCGTCCACGAATCGATCGCATACCCCTCCGGCATCTTTATCGTTGCCGATGGCATGGGCGGTCACGACGCCGGACAGCTGGCCAGCCATATGGCGATAGGCACGATTGCCGAGCGCCTCACGCGTGAGCTGTTCATGCCTCCGCTGACAACTGAGAAAGCGGGCGGCGAGGTCGCGGAACAGACCGAGGATGTCCTGGTGGAACTGCTGCATGGTGCAGTGGAAGATGCAAACACGGCCATCTGCCAGAAGAACCAGCAGGCGGGGACCGATATGGGATCGACGATCACCGGTTTTATGATTGTGGGTGATCTTGCGTATATCTTTAATGTAGGAGATAGTCGCACCTATATGCAGCGTGATGGCAAACTGTATCAGTTGACCAACGACCATTCGCTGGTTGGTCAGCTTGTAGCAGGAGGACTGATCGAGCCGGATGATGTCTATACACATCCCCAGCGCAGTCAGATCTATCGCAGCCTGGGCGATAAATTAAATGTGCAGATCGACATTTTTAAACAGCAGGTCACGCCCGGCGATATCCTGTTAAGCTGTTCCGATGGCTTATGGGAAATGGTGCGCAATCCGCAAATCACTGATATATTCAATAACGCACCCGATCCACATACGGCATGTACACGTTTGATCGAAGCCGCGAATGCGAATGGTGGAGAAGATAACGTAAGTGCAGTCGTCGTTTTCGTGCGTTGATTATGATATACTAGGGCGAGCCGAATGCGAAAGGAGCTAATAAATTATGCCCGGAGAGGTAACGCTGGCACACCAGTTAGGAAAAGATTACATGCCAGTCACTGGTGGTAGCCAGGTCGCATATGTTTTGTTAGAGGCCAAGCCATCAGACCTGATGGCACAGGTGCGCATGCCTTTGAATTTCTCGCTGGTGATCGACCACTCTGGCTCCATGAAGGGTGCCAAACTGAAGAACGTGAGAGAAGCGGTCAAGATGGTGATCGACCGCCTGGAGCCAAGCGATTACATTTCGGTGATCATTTTTGATGACACCGCTCAGGTGATTATCCCTTCGATGCCCGCCAACGACCCGGTAGGGATGAAGGCAGCTATTGACCGCATTCAGGATGCCGGTGGCACTACGATGTCGCTCGGCATGATTCAGGGTCTGGGCGAGCTGCGCCGCTGGAATATTCCTAACGCCGTCAGCCGCATGATCTTGCTCACCGATGGCGTGACCTATGGCGATACAGATCGCTGTCGCCAGTTAGCCCGCGATGCCGCAGCCGCCGGAATCTCCATCTATCCATTAGGAATTGGTTCCGACTGGGATGAGCAGTTGCTTGATGATGTGGGCCAGCTCAGCGGCGGTTCTCCTGCCGAGTTTATTCGCTCCCCTGCGGATGCCATGACCATCTTCCAGCAGCAGTTGCAGAGCGCGGTCGCCGTTGCCGTTCGTAACGCGACATTGACGCTCAACCTCCCGGCGGGCGTTTCTCCCCGCAAGGCGGTGCGCGTGCTGCCGATCATTCGCGACATCGATCAGTCGTCGTTGTCTGATCGCCGCGTAACGATCCCATTGGGTGATCTGGAGAAGGATACGCCGCAATCGGTGCTGGTCGAGTTGATGATCGATCCTCGTCCGGCGGGGCTTTTTCGTATTGCACAGGCAGAGCTAACGTATGACGTACCCGTCAGTGGTCTGGCCGGGGAGCGCATACGAGAAGATATCAAGGTCACCTTTACGCAAGATGCAAATCTGGCTGCTCAGGTCAATCCGCTGGTAATGAACTTCGCGGAGAAGGCCAATGCGAATCGCCTGGTCACGCGTGTTCTTGACGAATACAAGCGCACGGGCAAGGCGACGACCAAGCTCGCGCCCAATGTTACCCGCGTGCTGGATCAGGAGACCGTTTCGGCCCTTGAACAGATCAGCCAGGGTCAGCAGATCTCACAGGAACAGGTCAAATCGATTGGCAATAAGACGCGCAAACTGACGCAGCGTCTTGACGATCTATTACCATAAAGAGAGAATACTCGATCATTCGAGAAGGAATTATTGCAAATAATAGTGAGGAAGGATAGAGATCATGTCAGTACGATGCTCATTAGGTCATGAAAATCCTGATGGTTCGGCTTTCTGCGATGAATGCGGAGAACCGCTGGGAGGGGCGGCTCCTGTCGCCACCACTGCCGCGCCCGCAGCGGATACATCGGCTCCCGCCTCCGCAGGCACGCAGGTCTGCCCATCGTGTGGGGCCACCAATCCAGCGGGCGAGGCGTTCTGTTCGAATTGTGGCGTCAGCCTCCAGGGTGCGCCAGCAGCAGTCGATAATGTCGCCGGACCTTCATCATCATCGGTAACGCCACCGCCGCCGCCACCGCCAGCGGCACCTGCAACAGCGGGAGCGCCCGTAAGCGCACCAGCGGCACTGCAGGCCCGCCTGATCGTCGAGGCCGATAATCAGGAATTTGACCTGAGCGGCAAAGATATGATCACCGTTGGGCGCGAAGATATCGTCAGCAGCATCTATCCCGATGTAGACCTGACCCCACATGGTGGGGAAGAGGGCGGCGTTTCGCGCCTGCACGCTCGCATCTATGTCGAGAATGGTCAGTACCTGCTGGAAGACGAGAACAGCACGAACTTTACATTTCTCAATCGCCAGCGGCTCGCCGCGAAAACTCCGACGCCGCTGCATGACAACGACGAAATCCGCTTCGGGCGCGTCGTGTTGCGCTTTAAAACGCCGTAATCAAGAGGTAATCTCTTCGGCTATGACAATTGACAGTACCAGAGATACTCGCTATAATCTACGGGATATCTTAGTGGAGGAGAAGGTTAGCTTTCATGAAACGTACCTGGCAACCTAAACGAATTCCGCGCAAGCGTGAACATGGATTTATGAAGCGCATGGCGACCCGCAACGGGCGTCGTGTGCTCAAGGCCCGCCGCGCCAAAGGGCGTTGGAGTTTGACTGTCTAGGCTATTGTGGCACTCAAGCGAACGTTACGTTTACGTAAGAACAGTGATTTCCAGCGAGTCAGGCAGCAGAGACGCAGTGTGTCGTCTCGGCTGCTTATCCTCGCATGGGCGTCCTCTGACAATAGAGCACTGAATGCAGATGCCAACCCCCGCATCGGCTTTGTTGTTGGCAAGCGTATCTCAAAGCGTGCGGTCGAACGTAATTATATCAAACGGTTACTCGGTGAAGCCATTCGACCAGTTCTTGCTGATCTCCCTGGCGGTATGGATATTGTCATCAGCGCAAAAAACCAGGTAATAATAGGTTCTGATTTACACATTCTGAGACACGATATCGCTATATTGTTACGTAGAGCGCAATTACTCCCTTCCGCACGTCCTTCGGAAGCGGGTAGATGATCGAACGCGAAGGTTTCAACCTGTGAAATATATTGCTCTGGCATTAATTCGCCTTTATCAGCACACGCTGTCGGTGGTCCTGCCCTCATCGTGTCGGTTTACGCCCTCATGTTCCCATTATGGGTATGAGGCCATTGAGCGTTTTGGTTTTTTCCGTGGCGGTTGGATGACTATCAAGCGCATCGGTCGCTGTCATCCTTTTTATCACGGCGATCTCTACGATCCAGTACCCGAATACCTGGGCGGGAAACTAGATCAAGGAAGGCAGGAGAGTTCTCGTGGGTGAGTTATTCGGTCCTTTAGGCAACCTATTCAACCTGGTCTTTACATTTCCTATCTTTAATGCACTGATGTTGCTCTATCATCTCTTTGGTGATTTTGCTCTCTCTATTATCGTCCTAACCGTTATTATCAGGCTCATCCTCGTTCCGCTCACGTTGCAAAGTCTCAAATCAACAAAGGCGATGCAGACGCTACAGCCGCGCCTTGCTGAAATTAAAAAGAAGCATGGCAGTGATCAACAGGCCCAGTTGGCGGAGACGCAGAGACTCTATAAAGAGGCGGGAGTCAATCCTGTGGCCGGGTGTCTGCCAATGCTGATTCAGATGCCTGTACTCTATGGTTTATACTTCGCCATCGGCAATATGATACGCACGAACGCTATCAGTAATGGGCAGCTCCCCGCAGGTTACTTTCATACCATCAATTCGCAGTTGTATCCATTTGTGCCGCATTTCATCGCCAACCCGGACCTGAATCTCAACTGGTTTACCTTTATCAATCCTGCCTGGCATGTCTCGCTCATCCATCCGCAGCCCGCGCTGGCTATTCTCGCCGGCCTGGCAACCTTTGTGCAGTTGCGTATGTCGCAGCCCAAAACTGTTGCCAATGCGCCCACCAGCGGTGATCCTTCTGCTCAATCCATGAAAATGATGCAGTACTTCATGCCGGTCATGATCGCCATCTTTGGCTGGTCGGTCGCTGCTGGCCTGGCTCTGTACTGGATGGTCTCTTCTATCTTCCAGGCCGTACAACAGTACTTTGTGACCGGTTGGGGATCGCTTGGCACCCTGATACCGGGCCTGGGATCAAAGTCGCCAGCGTCGAAAAATAGTTCAACACCGGTGAGCAGCACCAATGAGAAGCGCCGCGAGTCTGGTGCCGAGCGGCGTAACGGTTCTGCAAATGCGAATACAGATGAAGCAGCATCTGATGAGACACGCGAAACGGTGCGTGCTGAGCGAGGCGCGGTAGCCAGCCAGTTGCGCACCTCGACGAAATCAGCAAATAAAGGGAATTCGCAGAACAATAAGCGGTCGCGCTCAACAAGCGCATCGGCTCGCCGACGCGGTGGCGCTCAGAAATCACGCAGTTAACAGCAGGCAATGGCGATTGCAGTCTGGACTTTCAGGCTGCAATCTTACATATCGCCTTTTATTATTTGTTCTATTTGTTGTTGTCGGTATCCCGAAAAGCGGATCGTATCTGGATAGTTACGCTCTGATCGACAGCTTCCACGCACATTCCGCTAAGAAGAGGACGCACACAGACAAGTAAAACAGGACACTGAATTGATTATGCACTAGGGAGGCATGGAAACCGTGGAAAGCATAGAGGCTAGTGGCAAAAGTGTTGATGAGGCGGTACAGCAGGCATTGTTACGCCTGGGGAAACGCCGTGAAGAAGTCGATATTGTCGTACTCCAAGAGCCTGTGCGTGGCACGTTCGGCCTGGGTAGCAAAGATGCACGCGTCCGTGCTACCGTGCGCGTAGGTGCGGTTGGTGCGGTCATTACCCCTGAAATGGCCGATGCTATTCTTGGTCCCGATGTTGCCCTCCCCGAAGACGAATTGTACGACGAGGATGCCAACGACGAGTTCCTCGATGAAGACGAGGAAGAGGACGAAGAGGGAGACGAGTTCGAGGATGAGGATGAGGAGGAGTTTGAAGACGAAGAAGATGAAGAGTTCGAGGATGAGGAAGAGCTTGAAGATAGCGCCGTTCCTTTTATTTCTTCCGCTCCCTTCCCCGTTCAACAGCCCGAGCCAGAGCAGCCGCAGGCAAATGGCACCGCCGCGCCGATGCAGGATGTGGTAACGCCATCGCGTGAAGATATTGAGATTACTGTCGATGTTTTACAACATGTGTTGCGCTACATGAATATTCATGCAACGGTCCAGGTGCGCTCGACCGATCCGCTCACTCTGAATATTCATGGCATCAATGAGAATCTTGGCCTGCTCATCGGGCGGCGTGGCGAGACTCTGGCCGCGCTGCAACTACTGGTCAATCTGATCGTGAGCCACCGCACTCGTCATCGTATGCGCATCATTGTCGATGCCGAAAACTATCGTCAGCGCCGTGAGGAGAATCTGCGCTCCCTGGCCCAGCGTGTCGCCCAGCAGGTGCGCAGCTATCGCCGCTCTATTGCTCTTGAAGCAATGCCACCACACGAGCGCCGTATCGTTCATCTGGCCCTCTCTGAGAGCAAGGATATCAGCACCGAAAGCATTGGCGAAGGCGATGAGCGACGTGTGGTGATCTCGCTCAAACGACCTGGCCGATAGATACATTGCCCACTGTTCAACGTTCTTCTTTTGCCAGACCAGGGCGACTCCTGACCAGCAAATGGTACGAGTCGCCCTCAGCTTCTCTAAGGGAAGGTGCGTTATGCCCCAGACACCCGATTTTCTCACCCTCGGCCATGTAACGCGCGATGTTCGCCCCGACGGCTCTTTTGCGCTCGGCGGCACTGTGACCTTTGCTGCCCTCACCGCCTATCATCTGGGATTAGCCGCAGCAATAGTTTCTCGCGCCGATCAGCAGTTGATCCCCGACCTTTCTGCGCATCTTCCCAATATCGCACTACAGATTCAGCCCTCTCCCGAGACTACGACTTTTGCCAATCGATATCGTGAGGGCTTTCGTACTCAGTATCTCCATGCCCGCGCCGATTCGCTGGAGGCCAGCGATGTTCCCGTTCAGTGGCGCGAGGCCCCGATTGTGCTGCTCGGTCCGCTGGCGCAAGAGCTATCCCCCGATATCGTATCGCTCTTTCCACGACGCCCCGGCTTCATTCTGGCCGCGACTCCCCAGGGCTGGCTGCGACGCTGGGATGTCGATGGACGCGTCTGGCCTACCCCCTGGATGGAGGCGGAACGTGTTCTCCCACAGATCGATGTCCTCATTCTCAGCCATGATGATCTGCTCCCCTTTGCCGA
>JAICIM010000581.1 GCA_025928885.1 Ktedonobacteraceae bacterium
CACGGGTCGCTCCACCCCCTCCCTCGTCCCCTGCCCCCCCCCCCCACAGCACGCCGCCCCCCCCCCCCCCCCGGCCCACACTATCTCCCTTACCAGGAAAAGGCTTGACTTTAGGGGGGCATGTCCTATACTTATAAGTAGCAATACCCATAGTGCTTTCAGGCAACTGGCGAACGATGTGGAGTACCACAGGGAAGCCTGAAAGGGAGTTAAGAAGCAAGCAGCCGCTCGCCTGGGCTGGGACACCACGATCTGTCATGGTGTCCTTTTTTGTTGTTAGTTTTCTGGCTCTCTCGTCGCTCACATCAGGTGGGCGTGTTGAAAGGAACTGAAGCATGGTACACGCTACGAATCTCGGTTATCCTCGCATTGGTGCCAGGCGCGAACTCAAGAAAGTCCTCGAACAATTCTGGTCGGGCAAGGTCGATGAGGCTGAGTTGCTGGCACAGGCCGCCAACCTGCGTCAACAGCACTGGCAAGTGCAGCAGCGTGCGGGCCTGACGCATATCCCCTCCAACGACTTTTCTCTCTACGATCACGTCCTCGACACCATTGCGATGGTCGGCGCGGTCCCCAAACGCTATCAATGGGACGGCTCAGTGGTTGATCTGCGCACCTATTTCGCGATGGCTCGTGGGATGCAGAACGATCAGGATCAGGCCAGCGCCATTCCCGCAATGGAGATGACCAAGTGGTTCGACACCAACTATCACTATATCGTCCCCGAATTTGAGGCAGACCCGCGCTTCCAGCTGGCCTCGACCAAACCAATTGACGAGTTTCTCGAAGCAAAGGCGCTGGGCATTCATACGCGCCCGGTCCTGCTTGGTCCAATCTCGTTTTTGTTGCTCGGCAAGACCCATCACAGCGGCGTCGATCCGCTCACCCTGCTCGACCGGCTCCTGCCCGTTTATGAAGAGGTGCTGGTGAAACTGGCACAGGCCGGGGCCGACTGGGTGCAGATCGACGAGCCGTGCCTCGTGCTTGATCTGACAGAGGCCACACAGGAGGCATATCGCCGCACCTATCCACGTCTGTCTGCCGCATCGTCGCTGCGCATCCTGCTAGCCACCTACTTTGGCGACCTGCGCGATAACCTGCCGCTGGCCGTGCAGTTGCCCGTGACCGCGCTACATCTGGATCTGGTGCGTGCTCCCGAACAGTTGGAGTCAGCATTGAACCTCGCACCCACCTCGCTTGCGCTCTCGCTGGGCGTCGTTGATGGCCGCAACGTATGGCGCACCGAGTTTGATCACGCCCTCGCCCTGATCGAACTCGGTGTGCAGGCACTGGGAACAGAACGCATCCTGGTCGGCCCCTCCTGCTCTCTATTGCATGTGCCGATCGATGTGCAACAGGAAACGCATCTTGATGAGGATATGCGCTCCTGGCTGGCCTTTGCCAATCAAAAGGTCGAAGAGATCAGCCTGCTTGCCCGCGCTATCAACGAGGGCCGAGCCGCGATTGACGCCGAACTTCAGGGGAATCGCCGCACGTTTGCCAATCGGCGCAGCTCGCCGCGCATCCACAATTCACAGGTGGCACAGCGCGTCTCAGCTATTAGCGAAGAGATGGCACAGCGTCCCCATCCGCACGACATCCGCAAGCAACGGCAGCAGGAGCAGCTTCAGCTTCCCATTCTACCCACGACGACGATTGGTTCTTATCCTCAGACGGCAGAGGTACGCACAGCTAGAGCCGCACACAAAAGCGGCAAGATGGATGATGCCAGCTACGAGGCGTATTTACGTCAGGCGATTGAGCAGGTGATTCGCTTCCAGGAGGAGGCGGGACTGGATATGCTGGTTCACGGCGAGTTCGAGCGCAGCGACATGGTAGAGTTTTTTAGCGAACAACTCACAGGCATGCTCTTTACGCAACATGGCTGGGTGCAGAGCTACGGTTCGCGCTGCGTGCGTCCACCCATCATCTACGGCGATGTCGCACGCCCGCAACCGATGACCGTCTATTGGACACAGTTCGCGCAATCACTCACGCCACGCCCCGTCAAAGGCATGCTCACCGGGCCAGTCACGATCATGCAGTGGTCGTTTGTGCGCGATGACCAGCCGCGCTCAGAGACCTGCAAGCAGATTGCTCTAGCCATTCGCGATGAGGTGCTGGACCTGGAAGCTGCCGGGATACGCGCTATCCAGATCGACGAGCCTGCTCTGCGCGAGGGTCTGCCCCTGCGCCACGCCGACTGGCGAACGTATCTGACCTGGGCTGTGCTCTGCTTCCGGTTGACAGCGGGCGGCGTGCGCGATGAGACGCAGATTCACACCCATCTCTGCTATTCGGAGTTCAACGACATCATCGAGGATATTGGTCGCATGGACGCCGACGTGATCTCGATCGAGGCGGCCCGTTCGCAGTTTGAGCTGCTCGACGCGCTGGAGACCTATCGCTATCCCAACGATATCGGCCCCGGCATCTACGACATTCACTCGCCACGTGTGCCAACAACCGCTGAGTTTGTTGATGAGTTGCGCCACGTGTTGCGCGTGATTGCTCCCGAACAGATGTGGGTCAATCCCGATTGTGGCTTGAAGACGCGCCATTGGGAAGAGGTGCGCCCGGCGCTCACCCATCTGGTTGAAGCGGCGCATCAGTTGCGAGTCTCCCTGGTCTCGGCTCAATAGAGCAAACGTCAAGCCGGAGCAATCTCGCCGCCTGAACTGCTGTACATATTGTCGTACATATTGGCAATGGTGTGCGCGGCTGTTGCAACGGCCTGACGAACCTCTTCAGGACTGATCACGATCGCCCCGGTGCCAAGCGAGAGCGTATAAAACGCCGCCGCCTCCACCGATTCCAGTTCGGCCTGGATCAGGGCGCTACCATCGCGCTCCTCCTGCAACACGATATGGTCGCCGCGCAGGTTGGAGCGCGTCTGCGCCGTAATACGCAGCAGGAGCGTCGTAGATTGCTTCTGGACATCAAGGAAGCGGCGTTCTTCTTCCCAATAGCTTTGCAGGTCAAAGTTCGGCTGCACGCGGATATGCTCGTTGCGCACGCGCAGGTTCTGGATATAGCCGACGCGGAAGGTCTGGAAGAGCTGGCAGGTGTGGCAGAAGGCGACCAGATACCAGACGCCCGTGCGCACATGGCGGCGAGAGAGCGCTTTGAAGACCAGCCCGTATGGTTCTACGTGCCGCCAGCGCACTCCGGGCTTATCTTTGCAGGAGACGCAGGGGTAGAGCAGATCGAGCTGGTAAGAGTCCAGCACAGCCGAGCGAATCGTCTCCAGATAGGTCGTAGGCGAAGGCTGACAGCACCAGGCGGTGGTGTCGAACAAAATGCGTTCACGCGCCGTGCGCACATCGGCGCGATACTCTTCAGGGAGGGCCGCCTCCAGCTTAATAAGGGCGCGATGCAGCCTGTCATCTCCCGCGAAGAGGCTATAATTACCTGACATATCCGTGCTAAGTATGAGCGACACGGCTTCTTCACGCGTGAAAATGGCCGATTCAAAGTGATAATCGTCCGATAAATAATACCCGCCACCGGGTCCATAATCCATCGACACAGGAACATGCGCCAACGACAATGTATTGATATCGCGATAAATAGTGCGGATGGAGGTACCCAGAATATCGGCGAGCCGCCGGGCGGTCATTTTCCCTCGTGCCTGCAAGAGAAGGGTAATAGCCAGGAGACGCTCGGTTTTCTGCATACAAGTATTATGCTTTACCCCTACAGAAAAGACAAGGATTTCTATCTGACCCATTGCCATCTTATGAAAAGTATCTATGAAAATTCGCTAATGACTGGATAAAGTATCCATATGAGAACTGTGGTGCAGGTAAAAATGGGGAGGGAATAAGGAAACAGAGCCATATGTTAAATATGATGGCTCTGAGTTGTAACGGCAGGCGTCTATTTCATATTGGCCAGTACACATTGCTGAATAGCGTCGAGCAGATCATCAATGTCGAACGGCTTATCGATCATCAGGATATCACGCTTCTCGATTTCGTCCTGATGATTTGAGGCGCTGGTGAGCAGAACCGGGATGTTGCGCAGCTCGTCGCTGGCTTGCAAGCGATCATAGAGGTCAATGCCGGTCATATCCGGCAGGCGATAGTCGAGAATAATTACTTCGGGCCGGAGCGTTTGCAACAGACGCAGGGCATCGTTGCCGCTTTCCACAATGCATGATTGATAGGAGGTTTCCTGTATAATAATCGTCGAGATAACCTCGCCAATGGCCGGATCATCTTCAACAATGAGGATTATAGGCGATGATTTCGTTTCGTCAAGCTTCACTACAACCAATCCTTAACTAACTAAGACCCTTCTAATTTTTCTAAGCATTCTTTAAGAGAGTATACCATAGGATAGCGCATTGATACAAACTGAACAGTACTGCGTCAGTCGCACATACATTTTCTACCGCCATACAAGCAAACACATGTATTTCTCACATCACTTTTTCTACCGCCATACAAGCAAACTCACCTCTTTCGTAGCCGCGCGACTTAATCGCGCTTCTCCCCCTATGAGCATGCTAGCACGGGCGCGATCCTCTCGCTTTTCACCACTATACAAGCAAACTCACCTCTTTCGTAGTCGCGCGGCTACGAACC
>JAICIM010000029.1 GCA_025928885.1 Ktedonobacteraceae bacterium
GAGGCGGTGGAGCAGCGCTTGCTGGAAGATAAAATCGTGCTACATGGCGAAAATGTCGTCATTATGGGAGGCATGCCGGTAGCGAGTCGAGCACGCACGAATTTTGTGAAGCTGCATCATGTTGATCTCAATCATCGCTAAATGGACAGTGGGTATAAGTAGGCGTGGGAGCAACATCAACACCCACGCCCATGCTTATTTTTGTCACATGGCTGTCCTGGCCTGACTCATCAGTGAATCCGTGCTAAGAAATTGCGGGTACGCTCGTTTTCACTCTGCTCAAAGATCTGTTCAGGCGTCCCCTCTTCTACGATCACCGACTTATCCATAAAAATGACATGATCGGCCACTTCGCGTGCAAAGCCCATCTCATGCGTCACTACCACCATCGTCATCCCCTCTTCGGCAAGTTGGTGCATTACCTTGAGTACCTCGCCCACCAACTCGGGATCAAGGGCGGAGGTCGCCTCGTCAAACAGCATCAGCTTGGGCTGCATCGCCAGCGCCCGCGCAATCGCCACACGCTGTTGTTGTCCTCCCGAAAGCTTGTGCGGATATGAGCCTGCTTTTTCAGCCATCCCAACCTTCTCCAGCAACGCCAGCGCCCGCTCTTTGACCACGTTGACCGGTTCATGCAGCACATGCACAGGTGCCTCGATGACATTTTCCAGCGCCGTCATATGCGGAAAGAGGTTAAAACGCTGGAAGACAAAACCGACTTTAGAACGCATACGAGCGATATTGGTCTCACTATCCTCCACAGGCCTGCCATTGACGATGCGATACCCAACCAGCTCACCATCGACATAAATACGCCCGTCGTCGATCTTTTCCAGATGATTGATGCAACGCAGCAAGGTCGTTTTACCCGAACCGCTGGGACCGATGATCACGACTACTTGCCCATATTTGACCGTAAAATCGATGCCATTTAATACAGTGAGCGGTCCAAAGCGCTTGACAATCTGCTCTCCGCGCACCATGTCGGCCCCGTCTTTTTGTTGTGTTTCCACGCTATCGACGCCTCCTTACTAGATACAATGCCATTCACTCTCTTTTTTTCTGTTTATCCTGGTATCATTGAGTCAGTCAAACACAAAAGCTAGCGACCGCTGACGAGATCTCCCGTACGCGCAGGACCGCTCCCAAACCCAAACATACGCGAAGACCATCCCTTCTGATCAGAGATATCGGCTTTTGTCGTACGGTTCGGATCGAGACGCTGCTCAATCCAGCGCTGGAAGTAGCCCCAGAGCGTTGTCAGGATCAAATAATAGAGGGTAGCTGCGATCAACAATTCAAAAATGGTGAAGGTAGGGGAACCAAAAACCTCTGCTACGTGAGTCAATTCTACAACGCCAATGACGGAGGCAATCGAGGTGGTTTTGAGCATGTTATTAAATTCGTTGCCCAGAGGAGGAATAATCACCCGAGCAGCCTGGGGTAAGATAATGCGGCGCATCGCCAGAGGATAGCGCATCCCCAACGCCTTCGCCGCCTCCATCTGCCCCGTATCGACGGAGGTAATACCCGCGCGAATAATCTCCGCCATATACGCGCCCTCGTTGAGCGAGAAAGCGACCAGCACACAGGCAAAATCTGGCAGCAAAAACCTGGGATCTTGAATAAGTTTCGGCAGGCCATCCCAGAGCAGAAGTACCTGGACGAGTAGGGGACTGCCACGAAAAAACCAGATATACGCCCGTGCGGGCCAATATAGGGCCGGGTAACGGGACATGCGCATCAAGGCCAGAAACAGGCCGAGAATCACGCCTATCAATTGGGCGACCACTGATATCCAGAGCGTCGTCCAGGCAGCCTGGACAAAAAATCCAGAGAAGAGAAACTGCCAGAAAACATCCCAGCGAAACACTAGAACCCTCCACTATAAAAAAGGTCTGGCCTTCTCTTCTTGTTGAGAAGCAAAGGCCAGGCCAGTAAAAATCAATTAAGCATATACTGCAGTACGATCAATAACAGTGATTTTCTGAACAGGGTTCAAATGCCATTTATCGAACAGCTTGCCGTACGTTCCATCGGCTTTCACCGCCTGGAAAGCATCTGTGATAGCCTTCTGCATAGCGCTGTCGGTCTTGCGCACTGCAATTCCTTCGAGCGCCTGCATAATAACGGTGCCAGCGACTTCAAACTGAGCAGCATTCTGCTGAAGATAGTAATCGGTGACGGGCGAATCCTGGAAGGTGGCCACCACACGCTTGTTGACAAGGAGCTGAATAACTTCGGTCTGATCCTTCAGGACGGTCAGTTTAATAGCAGGCTTGCCTTTGCCCTGACAGTCGGTCTTGTTTGTCGCGTTGAGCGTATCCAGTTCAACGGTACCATCTTGCACTCCAACGGTTTTGCCGCAGAGGTCGGTAACGGCGGTGATTTTCTCAGGGTTCCCCTTCTGTACGAGCAGCGATTGACCGGCGTTAAAGTACGGAATCAGCGCCACCTTCTGCTGGCGATCCGAGTTAATCGTCAGGGCAGAAATGACCACATCGTAGCGTTTAGCGTTCAGATCATCGACAATCGTGTTGAAGTTGGCGGTTTTGACATCGGCCTTGAGGCCCATGCGTTGAGCCATCTCAGTAATCAGGTCAACATCAAAGCCGGTCGCCTTCCCACTGGCGGGGTCCATAAATTCCTGTGGCGGATACGTCGTATCGCTACCAACCGTTAAAGTACCAGGAGTGATAAGATCGGTAGGAGCAGTAATGGATGGTTTGGCAGCGGTGGTAGGAGTGGAGCCGCCAGCGGTGGGTGTAGATCCTGTGCCTCCGCAGGCAACAAATAACAGGGAAAGTCCCAGCATCACACTAGCAAATACTATACGTCCCCTCGACACTTTTGGAGTCAAAGATGTCATGAAGGTACCTCCTCGGAGCTAATATATGGGTTGTTTGTGATAGAACAAATGTAGTGTAGCACAAAGCTGCCGGTACGCAATAAGGAGTAGCTTGACTACATCACATTCTTATTTTCTACTACGTAGAAAAGGTGGCTTTCTCTCTCAAAAACTCCATTTTTGATCGAAACAGCAAGCCACCCCATCAATTGGCACCTGTCCAGCCTTGACGCGATTTGAATACACTCATTATAACAACTCTGACAGCACTGAGGTTACACCCTAACTATGCTAATCCTCAGAGAAACCACGCCGCACCGCAACCAGATCACACTCGTCGGCAGCAGAGGATCGTTGAAAACGCGCCTGGAGATAGTGTTTGACCTGACGCATAAAGAAAATGTACAGAAGCAACAGCAATACGACAAGGACCAGCACCGGTAGCGTATATTGCTGAATAGCAGCCACCGCCAGTTCCCAGCGCCTGCCAAGATTCCAGCCAACCGCCAGCATCGAGAGACACCAGATGAACGATCCAGCAAAGGCGGAACAAAAGAAGCGCAGAAAGTTCATCTGAGCAATGCCAGCCGGAAAGCAGGCGAATGGACGCAAATAGGGCAGCATGCGGGAGAAAAAGATCATCCAGGCCCCAGAATGCTGAAACCAGCGCTCGACTACAGTAATCTTCCCGGCATCGACGTGGAAGAGCAGAGCTAGACGCAAGAGCAGTTGTTGGCCGCCATGCCCACCAATATAATACGCCAGACATGCGCCCGCAACGCTGCCGCTAATCGCAGCCAGCGCCAGATTCACCATATTGAGATGACCGAACGAGACCAATGCGCCAACGAACAGCAACAGAGTACTATTGAGGATAGGAACGCCAGAACTTTCTAATAGTAATACACAACCAACCAGAAGATATATGAGCAACGGACTGGTGTGCAGTAAAACATGTGTCACAGTTTGCACAAAGCTGTCCTTTATTTCCACTAGAGCCTGACACTAAAACATGAGGGGTACTATTACTCGCACCAGAGCTTCTCGTTATTCGTTTTCTCACTGACGAATTTTAACAAACAAATGCGATGATCGCTCCCCCACTTCGTAGTCGCGCGACTTTATCGCGCTGGTGGCTCCAATGAAGGCATGGGGCGGGCCGAGCGAGATAAAGAAGTGGGGGGGAGCATTTTCCGATCTGGTAGTTTAATTTCATTACTGAGACGAATAGACAGGAGGGTGGGTTACACCACTGAACAAAAATACTAGCCTCAAACTCCAGAAAGTGACGCCATCACAACAACAGCCGTCCTAAAACTCGTAACATCTGCGTCTATCAGACGTAAGAAATATAGATGAGCAGGCAACGTTGGGGGTGAAGCAACCACTGTGGCACGCCCGAACATGCAATCGCATCAATACAATACAGCACGAAAGGGACAAAAATAGCCTGATGACTACAACGTCTCCACCATCCAAGCAGGAGCGCAGCGTTGCTTCTATTACAAAGGGACAGGCACGCTTCGCCTTTATCGTTCTCCTCACCATCAATATACTCAATTATGCAGACCGCTCGGTGCTTGCCGCCGTTCAGACAAAAATCCAACCAGAATTTCACTTATCAAATACAGAATTAGGCTTACTTAGCTCATCATTTCTCTTCATCTATGGCCTCTCAACGCTGCCTCTGGGCATATGGGCAGACAAAAGTATACGCAAAAATATTGTTGCCCTCTGCGTAGGCTTCTGGAGTATCGCCACAACTCTCGCGGGGTTCACGCACAACTTTCTCCAACTCTTCCTCACCCGCTCGGTGCTGGGCATTGGAGAAGCCGGTTACGCACCCGCCTCGCTCTCGATGATCGGCGATTACTTCCCCAAATCGCAACGTGGGCGCGTCCTTGCCATCTGGTCTATCGGCAATATTATCGGAACGGCCATCGGTCAGGCAGCGGGCGGCGTGATTGCAGTCACCCTGGGCTGGCGCTGGGCCTTTTACCTTGTCGGCATTCCAGGCTTGATTGCTGCCTTCCTCATCTGGCGAGCAGTGGAACCAAAGCGTGGAGCATTTGACCAGGAGGAAGATGGTGCCTCGGGAGCCAGCATGGGACATGGCAGCATCGGCAAGGGCTTTGGTACAACGCTCAAAAAAATTATTAAAATCCCGACCTACTGGATTTTAATTGGAGCCTTCATCGCCAGCTTCTTTACGGTAGGCGCGGCAATGGCCTGGATGACGACGTACATCGTGAGAGACTTCGCTCTTAGCGAGGCAGCAGCTGGAGGAGTGACGGGCGGCACACTCGCCGTTGGCAGCCTGATCGGAACCTTGCTTGGCGGTTGGCTAGGGGACCACTTACAAAGACGAATGCCGCAGGGACGATTGCTCATCTCCACCATCTCGTTCCTGCTCGGCGCTCCCCTGACCTTTATTGCCCTCTCTGTCCATGAGCTGACACCCTTTATCGGCGTGTTCACACTCGCTATCGTCACGCTCAGTCTCTGCCTGGGACCGCTCAATGCCGTCATTCAAGATATCATTGAACCAGAAATGCGGGCGACGGCGATAGGCATTGTGCTGCTTGTTGCGCACGTGCTTGGCGACGCCGCCTCTCCGCTGCTCATCGGTATCATCGCCGATCGCTCATCTTTAGGGGCTGCCTTTTTGACCACGGCTCCCACCTGCCTGCTCCTGGCTGGCCTGATCTGTTTGATCGGCCTCAAGACGGTGGCAAAAGATATGCAAGCGATGCAAACACGCATGGAGCTGGCGCAAGAACACAAATAATCAGAACAACAACTAAAGGAGCCTGCCTTCTTCCATTGGCAGGCTCCCTTTTTGTTGAAAAAGGCAAATTTATGCAACCCAGGAAAATTGCGGTCCCCTGCTTGACAGCCTCATGCACTTATGGTACTATAGCGGCATGCGGGAGTAACTCAGTGGTAGAGTTCTTGCTTCCCAAGCAAGCTGTCGCGGGTTCGAGTCCCGTCTCCCGCTCTCGTTCTTCGGGCCTGCTTTACAAGCAGGCCCGTTTTTTTGCTCTCCACTGGTTCACAAACCGCTGCAAGCTAATTGCGGCGCAGCGTCAAGACCAGCGGCAACCGGTCGAACATCATCACGCCGACCGGCAACAAAATGAGCGTCAGACAACAGAAGTAGGCAAGATTGGCCCAGATATAGCCAGCCCACCAGCCCACGAAGAGGAAATACAGAGCACGAATCAAGAAGTTCTGCTGCTGCGTTACTCCCACGTTTACATTGATATTTTGCATCATCACCGCTGGACCGCCAGCCTGCTGCACTGCAACAGTATTCACATTCACGCTGGTTGAGGTACCTGGCTGCTTCAGCGTCATCACCTGGGGCAACCTGTTCAACATCATCAGACCGACCGGCAGCGTGATGATCAACGCACAGAGGCCGAAGCCAATGCTAAGCCAGATATACCCGGCCCACCAGCCGACAAACAGAAAATAGAGCGCCCGCATGAAAAAACCTGGACCGCTTTGCTGGACATTAACGTTGATGTTGTTCTGCATGATCGCTGGCGGCGGCATCATTGGCTGCTGCATTGGCATCTGCTGTTGTGGATACACAGGCTGAGGTTGTTGATACCCTGGCGCAGGCATAGGTGGATATTCAGGCCGGGGCTGGGTGTACGGCTGCTGTTGCGGCGCGAACCCTGATTGCGACTGAGGATACTGCTGAAACGGGGGCTGATTTCCCTCTGGTGATGGTGGTTGATACATTTCTCTTCTCCACTTTCTCTTTTATATATACTAGATACAGTATTGAAAAACCTCTAACACGTACGACGCACAAACAAAAATGGAATAACATCGATTGCTTGTTCATGGCAAAAGCAGCCAGCCAGGCAAAGAAAAGGCTTCCACAGAGCTGCCAGGGGGTAGCAATGAGACTTAACACAGACTTATCAAGGAATTATCAACTTGCAAAGCTGGATGTACTCAGGTTGGCTAGCCATTAACGAATGTGCTGAAACTCAAAGCTCTTCAAACTATGCATAGAAATAGGCGATCATCGGTGCTGTACAGTGCTTTACTAATGCTGTATACTAGTTGGGATAACCAATAATCAGAGAGAACCTTCATTGGAAGGGATCGTTCCGTGCAACGAAAATATCGAGTGTTAGGGGCATTACAGTTGTTGTGTGAGCAGCACTCCACACAACAAAATGTTTTGCGCCACCATGCCGGTTTCAGTGCAGAAGAAGTTGCCGAGCAGATCAGTATAGACCGTACAAACGCCAGTCGAGACCTGAATCTGCTAGCACAAGAAGGGATCATTGAACGCATCCCAGGACGACCGGTGTTGTTCAGGCTCAATACAACAGCGGAAAATCATCAGAAAAACGGGCATGCAGAGAACAACAGGCACTGGCCACCCGCACAACCATCAGGAACAACCAACAACGCCATAAAACCGTCTACTATCTCAGCATCCGTCCAAAACGGTGCCATCGTGACGAGCTTTGAAACATTAATTGGCAGCAACGATGGGCTGAAAGTGGCAATCCAGCAGGCAAAAGCGGCGATTCTTTATCCACCGCGCGGGCTGCATACGTTGTTATATGGACCGAGCGGAGTCGGCAAAACCACGCTCGCACGCCTGATGCATGCCTTTGCGCTGGAATTGAAAGCGCTCCCACCCGATGCGCCATTTATTAGCTTCAACTGCGCCGACTACGCGGGGAATCCCCAACTGCTCATGGCACACCTCTTTGGCGTAATACGTGGCGCTTATACAGGAGCCGAACGCGATCGGGAGGGTCTGGTAGAGCAGGCTCATCGCGGTATTCTCTTTCTCGACGAGGTTCACCGCCTGCCCCCGGAAGGGCAAGAGATGCTCTTCTATTTGATGGACCGCGAACGCTTTCGCCGCCTGGGAGATGTGCGGGAACGCCAATCGTCTGTACTCCTGCTGGCGGCAACAACAGAAGATCCAAATACAACTCTGTTACCAACCTTCCGACGGCGCATCCCTATGACTATCACACTACCTGGTTTGCACGAACGCACCATTATGGAACGCTATGAGCTGCTCCGTGTCTTCCTTACCACTGAATGCAGTACTATTGGTAGCAATATTCACGTCACCCCACAGGTCCTACGCGCCTTCTTGCTCTACGATTGCCCCGGGAATATTGGACAATTGCGCACAGACGTTCAGCTCACTTGCGCCCGTGCCTATCTTGAATATCGTACGAACAACCAGACAGAATTATATGTCAATACCGATACGCTGCCAGAACATATCAGTCGCGGCCTGCTGCGTACGGCGGACCTGCACCGCATCCTGGCTCCGGTACAACATCTGTTAGAGGCCACACACATCTTCACGCCAACCGGTCTCAGCCTGAACAACCTGCCAGAATCGGCGCGTAACCTCTACGACACGATTAATAAAGAGGTCACTTCGCTACGCAATAGCGGCCTCTCAGAATATGAGATCAATAAATTAATCCATCTGGATATACAGCACTACTTTCAGCACTTTGCCGAAACCGTCTCGCAGGAACAGCCCGGCACGGCTTCGCATCTGGTGAGCGAACATATTTCGTCGCTGGCACAATCTATTGTGCAATATGCGGAAGAGCAACTGGAGCGTCCGTTTCCTGAAAAGCTCTCGCTGGTCCTGGCCCTGCATCTTTCCAGCGCACTGGAACACATTTCACAGGGACGCCAGTTGTCGGTCCCTATTATCCCATCTGTGCGACAGACCTATCCTGATGAATATGAGATCGCCAGGATTGCTCATCAGCGCATCCGCGTGGCGCTGGGGGCCAGCCTGCCAGAGAGCGAGATCGATGTGCTGGCGGTACTGCTGGCCAATGCCGATACGTTGTTAAGCAACGAACAATCAACCGTCGGCATCGTCGTGGCAGCTCATGGTCGCGGCGTGGCGGCAGGGCTGGCCGAACTGGCCAATACGCTGGTAGGCGTGAATACGGTGGCGGCGGTCGAGCTGACGTTGGAGCAATCGCCCGAAGAGCTGCTCACGCTGGTCGAACATACCATCTATAGCACAGATCAAGGCAGCGGCGTCCTCCTGCTGGTTGATTTCGCGTCGCTCCTCTCGCTCGGCGATCTGGTCACACAACGTACCAGTCTAGCCGTGAGAACGCTTGCCGGGGTCTGCGCACCGCTGGTAGTAGAGGCACTGCGACGTGCGCAACGCTC
The DNA here is from genome assembly GCA_025928885.1 of Ktedonobacteraceae bacterium. Taxonomy (GTDB): domain Bacteria; phylum Chloroflexota; class Ktedonobacteria; order Ktedonobacterales; family Ktedonobacteraceae; genus JAICIM01. The sequence goes on from JAICIM010000029.1 coordinate 9,050, forward strand.
TGAACATATCACGCTGGATCAGCTCACGAGAAGCTTAACACAGTTTCATATCCACCACGAAACGGGCAAAGCAGAGACAATGCTCAAAGAGCAGAGTGCCGTCTATCATCCGTCTCAGCGCGTCGCCTCCGAACAAGAGAGCAACCAGCCAGCACAACCCCAAACAGCACGCGTGATCCTCTCGATCTGTCTGACCGGATATGGTAGCGCAACCAAGCTGGCAGAGCTGCTCAGAGAACATTTACCAGAGCTGCGTCGAGAAGATATCGAAATTCTCTGTATAGATATCAGCCTGTCAGGCAAGACCGAGGCAGATGTGCAGCGACTGGTGGGCAATCGGCAACTTATAGCCGTTGTTGGCACGATTAACCCGCACCTGAAAAGCTACCCATTTATCTCACTAACGGAAATTCTCTTTCGCGATGGCATTGCTCGTCTGCGTACGCTGCTGGGAGGCACTCTGATCGATCCAGCTCTGCTCCAACCGCACACTCTCGCCAGCACAGGAGTCTCAGTTTTTGCGCAGCGCACAGATCTCCTCCATGAGATAGCACACACATTGGATCAACGCCTGCTTTTCCTCAACACAACAAGAGTGCTGCCTCTGATCGAGCGTATGATCGAGCTGATTGAGGTTGAAGTTGGAGAAACCTTTGAAATCGAGGTGCTGACAGGCTTAATTCTACATCTGGCCTGCGTGCTGGAGCGGAGCATTCCCCCTGCCAGACTTGCAGCAAACGAGACATTGCAGAACCTCGTCAAACAACACTACAGCCGGGAATTGGAGATCTGTCGTCGGGCATGGCAAACGCTGGGAACCCAGGTGGGACGCTCACTGCCGGAAGAGGAGGCATACAATATCGTTGGCATCCTCAGACAGGTCGATATCTTTGTCTGAAATGTGTTACCTCTCCCTTCACATTAGTGTGTTATCTGTGTAGCACACTAATTGGCATGATAATTGCTACATATATATGTGGATCTAAATATAGATCAGATTCATCCATTGTGTGTTACATCTTAGCCGATGTTATACACAGAGGCAATCCGGGGTCGTGGAAGCGAAGCTATGATACGAGTTTTGATTGTGTGTAGCTGGGGTATGTCTACCAGCCTTTTAGTTGAGAGCATGCTCGAAGCTGCCAAAGAGCGTCACTACGAACTCTACGTGGAGGCGCTCAGTGCGGGTGAATATTCGGAAAAAGTTGAAACATGCGATATTGTTTTAATTGCCCCCCAGATTCGCCATTTGCGTAAAAGTATCGAAAAACTGGCACAAACGGTTGGTAAGCCGGTGGCACTGATCGAACCTTTTCACTACGCCACCATGAATGGTCTGGCGGTCTTAGAACAGGTACTGCGGATAGTAAGCGGAGCATAATGAAGAAAGGAATCGGGCTACGTGAATACGCTCATCGAACGAAGTAGCGATTGGTTTGAACGTTATCTCGTTCCGCCATTAGGTGCGCTGGCGAGCAGTGTCTATCTGCAAGCCGTGCGGGATGCGTTTATCATTTTCACGCTGCCGCTGATTATTGCTGGAAGCCTTTTTCTCATCATCGCGAACCCGCCACCGATCTATGGGCTGGACAAATGGCTACAACCGTATCAAAACGCGATCCTGGTACCTTATCAGTTGTCATTCGGACTCATGGCGCTATTCCTGACGTTTGGAGTAGCGTACAGCCTGGCGCAGTATCGCCGCACCGAACCGGTACAACCTGGTATCCTGGCAATGGTGCTGTTTCTGGTCGCCAGCATGCCGGTGAGCAATCTGGCAGAATTGAAGTTGGGAACCATCCTGCCCTACTTTGGAGGGCAGGGATTGCTGGTTGCCATCCTGATCGGCATTCTTACAACCGAAGTCGTGCGCTGGTTTCGTAGTTCACGTTTCACCATCAGGCTACCAAAGTCAGTTCCGCCCAACGTGAAACGAGCTTTTGAAGCCCTGGTGCCGACATTCTTGCTCTTAACAGCGATCTGGCTGCTTGAATGGTTCGTCAGCATCCATACCTTTGTGGATAGCACAGGTCAGGTACAGCAATTTACGCTGCCGATCCTGTTGATGGAGGTCTTTAAGCCGCTGGTCGTTGTGCAGGATAGCTATCCTGCAGCATTGTTAGAGATTATCTTGATGATGCTGCTCTGGTCGGTTGGCATTCATGGGATGAACGTCGTCACGGCCATCGCGGCGCCATTCTGGTTCACAACTTTGGCGACGAACGCCACCGGTGGACACGGCATCGTGACAGAGCCATTCTTTCATATCTTTGCGCATCTGGGCGGCTCAGGCGCAACGTGGCCGCTAGTGATCTACATGCTACGCTCGCGTTCAGCACAGCTGCGCATGGTCGGGAAAGTGGCGCTGGGGCCGGCTATCTTTAACATTAACGAGCCGGTCACGTTCGGCGTACCGATGACCTTAAATCCTATTATGATGATACCTTTCGTGCTGGTACCCTGTCTGATCGTCACAATTAACTATATTGTGTTTACGATTGGCTGGGTGCATGTGCCTGTTGTGATACAACCCTTTACCGTTCCTCTCGGAATTAGCGGGTTTATCGCCTCTGGCGGAGACATCCGAGGAAGTCTCCTCCAATTTGGGGATCTCGCTCTTTCCGCGCTTATCTATTATCCCTTTTTTAAAGCGTGGGAACGCGTTCTTGTAGTGCGAGAAGAGGCCGCTGAACGGCAGCAGGAAGAGAGCCAGAAACAGGCTCAAGCCATGCCCCTGCGACACTTCTCGCGCTAACCAATTTTTTTATGGGAAGAAAGGAGAGATACTCAGTCACTCTTCCATCTGTGACGGATGTTGCTGACATATTCATACGTTCGTGAAGGTTCACTGACCCTTGACGGATTGACGTACAATGATGCACGAACACGTCATGCAACTTACATGTTGTTTGTTTCAACACAACGCTAAGAAAAGCGGAAGGACCAATTCAGCGATGAAACTATTTAGTCGAAAAAGATCATTCACCGCCATTTTAGGAATTGTTTTGATCTCCATGTTGCTGGCCGCCTGCGGCAATAGCAGCACCCCGCCCGCTTCTAATCCGACCAGCGGCACCAACACTGGTAGCGGACAGGCCGCTACTGGCGGCAAAGGCTGCACCAAAGTTGGCGTGCTCCTGCCTGAAACCGCATCTTCGGCTCGCTGGGACAGTAAAGACAAACCCTTGCTGACCCAGAAGATTCAGGCCGCCATCCCGGGCGCGACCGTCGATTATGCAAACGCTGGTGGCGACTCCACCGTCCAGCAGAACCAGGCTGATGCAGCTCTGACCAAAGGCGACTGTATCCTGGTCCTCGCAGCACATGATAGCGACGCTGCCGCAACCATCGTGACCAAAGCGAAGCAGCAGGGCGTCCCTGTCATTGCCTATGACCGCCTGATCCAGTCTCCCGACCTCAACTACTATGTCTCCTTCGACAACGAGAAGGTCGGCCAGTTGCAGGGTCAGTACATTGTTGATCACTACAAAGATTACACCAAGAATGGCAAGAACATCTCGATGATCAACGGTAGCCAGACCGACAACAACGCCATTCTTTTCCGCGATGGTGCTATCAAAGCCCTCCAGCCACTGTTCGACAACGGTTCCTTGAAGAAAGTCTACGATCAGTACACTCCTGACTGGGACAACGACAAGGCCCGCGTCGAGATGGATGGCGTGTTGACCGCCAACCAGAACAATATCCAGATCGCTTATGTCGCAAATGACGGTATGGCGAACTCGGTTATCGCTTCCCTCAAAGCTCAGAAGCTCAACGGTAAAGTCCTCGTCACCGGCCAGGACGCGACTGTCGCAGGTATCCAGAACATTCTGACCGGCGACCAGGCCATGACCGTTTACAAAGCTATCGATAAAGAGGCTCAGGGAGCCGCTGATCTGGTGAAGGCGATTCATGACGGTACCGATCCAAAGGCCCTGACCAGCGGCGCAACCGTCAAAACCAAAGATGGCACCGCTATTCCTTCGGTGCTTGAGACTCCTGTTTCAGTTGACAAGACCAATATCAAAGATACGGTTATCAAAGACGGCTTCGTCACGGTAAGCGATGTTTGTAAAGGTCTGCCCGCTGGCGCAGGCGGCGTTTGCCCCTAAGTCCTCGTAGATAAGTGGTAGTTTGGAAGCACGAGCGCTTCCAAACTACCAGTTCTGCTGCATGCTTGCAATGTGAAGGTGCATTGTGTACCACGACACAACAAATGTATGATACATTTGGAGGATTCCATGTCCGATAATTACACACCATCGGTGGATACCCCATCATCACCACGTCGTCCACCCGATGGAGAACCAGTACTGCGCATGGTCGGTATCGGCAAAAGCTTTGGTGCCGTCCGTGCGCTTAATAACGTAGACTTTGAAGTCTACCCCGGCGAGGTTGTGGGGCTGGTTGGCGACAACGGTGCCGGCAAATCAACATTAATCAAAACGATCGCTGGCGTGGGGCCAGCCGACGAAGGTGAGATCTTTGTTGAGAGGCAACCCGTCAAAATCACCAGCCCACAGGTAGCCACTCATCTCGGCATCGAAACCGTCTACCAGGATCTCGCCCTCTGCGATAACCTGGATGTCGTTTCCAATCTCTTCTTAGGGCGCGAAGAAAAAACGCCGTTCAGCACCTTGAAAGAGATTGAAATGGAACGACGAGCATTAACAGTCCTGCGCACGCTTGATGTCAAACTGCCTTCTGTACGTGCAATCGTTTCCACCCTGTCTGGTGGTCAACGCCAGTCAATTGCTGTCGCCAAGACAATTCTACGTAACGCGAAAGTCGTTTTGCTCGACGAGCCAACCGCTGCATTGGGCGTTGCCCAGACTCGTCAGGTTTTGAATCTGATTAAGCGCCTGCGCGAACAGGGGCTGGCCGTGGTCGTCATTTCCCACAACCTGGCCGATGTTTTTGAAGTCGTTGATCGCGTTATTGTCCTGCGACTGGGGAGAAGAGTAGGCACCTTTGATGTTAAAACCACTACACAAGAGCGGGTGGTCGCAGCCATTACAGGAGCCGAGTTTGGCGAACTCTTGCAAAATGGCGGCAATGGCAACGGTGCAAGAGAGGCAGATAAATCATGAGTAATATAGTCAATAAAAATACAGATGAGTCTAATCAGCAGACTATGGCCTCCTCCGTTGAGGCTCCATCCTATACACAAAAACAAACGTTTGGACAATTGCTGCGTGGCGATCTCGGCTTCCTACCTGTTTTCCTGACGCTTCTCGTTATCGTCATTTACTTTACCGCCACGCCACCAGCCGGTATCTTCCTACAGCCACGCAACTTTTCTAACCTGTTGCAACAAAGCGTACAGACCGGTATCACGGCGCTGGGCGTGGTGCCTGTCCTGCTACTGGCAGAAGTCGATCTCTCCCTGGCAGTCGTAGGAACCTTCGGCGCAGTTGTCATGGGCATTCTCTCCGAGCGCATGGGCGTTCCCGCTACATTCGCCATCACTGCTGGCATTCTGGCAGGAGCTATCGCTGGAGCCATCAATGGCTTCTTCATAGCGATCCTGCGTATCCCGTCGTTTATCGTCACACTGGCCGCTTATATTTTCTATCAAGGTGCAGTGCTGGCGTTGCTTGCCCCCCAGGATACCTTGATTATCCACAACCCAACTATTGTCAATATAGCGGGCAGTTCTACCAGTTTCTTACCCGACTGGCTAGGTGTTGGCCTGCCAATTGTATTACTGATCGTCTACGCTGCTAGCCTCTTCTATGACCAGGCCATACGCAAACGCAATGGCCTGCGCACAAAATCGCTCCCACAACTGATCGGGCAAATTGTGCTGGCTGCGGCGATTGTCTTAGGTGTCGTTTTCACTCTTGAGAATACGCCTTCACCCACGCCGGGCCTCTACCTGGGCGTCCCAACTGGCGTCGCCATCTTCATGGTCCTGATCCTCGTCGTCTGGCTTGTCCTGACAAAAACCACGTATGGCCGCCATATCTATGCGGCTGGTGGCAACGCTGAAGCCGCACGCCGCGCCGGTATTAATATTACGATGATCCGTATCACGGTCTTCACCCTCTGCTCAGCCCTGGCTGCCGTTGCCGGCGTGATCCAGTCCTCCCGCGCAAACTCGGTGGCAACCGCGATCAGCCCGGTTCTCACGTTGCAAGCGATTGCTGCGGCGGTCATCGGTGGTGTCAGCCTCTTCGGTGGCAAAGGTTCCGCCTGGTCCATCATTCTCGGCACGTTGATTATCACCAGCCTGGCCAATGGCCTGGCCCTGCAAAGCCGAGGAACGGACGTGCAGTTTATGATTCAAGGCGCCGTCCTCCTCCTCGCCGTCACTGCTGACGCACTGATCCGTCGAGCACAGGTCCGCAGCGGGCGTTAAGCATTCTCCCTGAATATCGTTATTGGCAGAGACTTGAGATACTGGTCTCTGCCAGTACACCCCTTACCAATTTTCTTTGCAGCAGGCGTATACAACCCTACATTTTTACAACATATACATACGAGCAAAAACATGGTACTATGAGAGACATATTTCATCCAGCCATTGCTATCAATAGCGGATTTACACGATCTGTATGCTTCTCTCAATGTTTAGTCAAGATAGTATACAGAACTGTCCAGCAGGTAAAATACCGCAAGGAGATTTGAGTTGCAGGTTGTAACTTTCAGCAGTCTTTTTGTGTTGTACATAAGTGAGACTGGCATGAGAGACTCGGTGAAATGCAATGGACTCAAGCAGCGAAAGTAACCTGGCCTTGCCAGCAACAACTGTCGAGACATATTACGAACAACTGGTATCGCTCTATTGGTATCAACTGAGGGCGTTCATCGCACGACGGGTTGGCAATCCACAGGATGCCGAAGACATTGTGCAGGAAGCTTTATTACGTGCCTATGTAGCGCTGGAACGCTACCCTGTGCAACGGCGTCAGACCTTAAAGGCACGTCCCTGGCTCTATAAAATAGCCTGGAATGTGTATTGTAATTACACGGGCAGATCAAAACAACCGCCATCGATACCGCTTGATCTTTCGGATGAAAGTCCGGTCCTGGAGCGGGAAGACGATAGGTTTGTCCAACCGGAAATTGCATTTGAACACGTCGAAGATCGCCAGGAGCTAGAGGTCCTTGTCGCCGCGCTACCTCAACACTATCGGGATGTGGTGAGCCTGTATTATTTTGAGGATCTCAACTATCAGGAAATCGCCGATATTCTCAATCAGCCGGTTGGAACGGTAAAAGTGTATGTTCATCGTGGTATACGACTATTACGCAAGGCGCTGACCATAGAAATACACGAGGTAAGGTAAAACATGGAATACGGCAGAGGTGAACACCATCTGAATACTGATGGACCCTTACCACATCATCAGACAGCATACTCGGATCATGTGGATATGTCGGCATCACCGCTTCTTCCTATTCAACGTTACCTGGGCCTGAGCAACCATTCCCTTCTCAGCGAGGATCAGCTCACATCTGCACTGCAAGACCCTGCCTGGCAAACTCGTGTCCAGGCGATTCGCCAATTAGAGCGTTCAGCAGATCAATCCTCACTTGCCTCTCTGCTCGGTGCATTAGAGGATGAACATTCAGCGGTACGCGCTGCGGCGGCACACGCTTTAGGCACCTATCCAGCACTCCATGAGTTGCTATCAACCGAACCGCTTGTTACCGCCCTGCACGATACTTCCTGGCATGTACGCGCTGAGGCAGCTCTAGCACTTGGCCAATACCGCGAACTGGCTCCCGTCGATCCCTTGATGAAAGCGCTGGAGGACGATGATGAGGCCGTGCGAGCTGCTGCCGCCACTACGCTTGGTCAATTGGGCGAACGCGTTCCAATCGGCAGCCTGGTCAGAGCACTTTATGATCCCGTCTGGACCGTCCGTGAAGCCGCCGCTTATGCCCTCAGCGAGCAGGGAACGCGAACGCCTATCACTCCCCTGCTGCTGGCACGCAACGACGAAGATAGCGCTGTACGTGACGCTGTGGAATGGACGATTCAACAAACCCATCCCGAAATGCTGACAACCAGCGCGTTCAATCATACCCATGCGAACCCTGCTCAGCCAGCCGAATCAACCAGCAATACGCCCGCGCTTGCTGCTTTAACAGATGAGATCCCTGCCGAAGCAAGCGTACAAAATGATGCGAATTTCTCGCCTGAACACACCTCTTCACTACAGGTCCCCGACAAAGCACGAGCGAGGCCTGAGCAAGTCCAAAGACCCCTAAAACTGGCGACAAGAAAATCACGCTGGACCTCCATCAGCCATATTTTGGAGCGCGGGATAGCCGCCGCTGTAGTCGTTGGAATTGCTCTCTCCTGGCTCCTGCTCAATCGAGGGATCACTGGCTCCAATACTGGAGCACTCTGGAATGTTTCTCTTGCCATGAAACAGCAAGCCCCAACCGGCAGCGCCTACACAAGGGTCGCATGGCTTACAAGCAACTGGCAAGCCAGGCCAATCATTACAGCCATCGATACAAGAGGTCATATCCACCTGTGGAATACACACAGCGGAGAAACCATAGAAGTTGCAACCAGCTTCCAGCATATGGTCGCCTTTACCAGAGTTGCGAATAGCTTGCTGATTGCCTATACAAAATCTGGCGATAGTATGCTACAACTGGATCGCGTCGTGGTCACAACCGATACGCTCAATACGCAGGTAACAACGATAGCGCAGCTTGCGGGACCAGCGAGCACGCCCTCGCTGGCGTCGTGGTCGCCCGATGGAAAACACATTGCCGTTGCCTGGACCAGTAAACAGCAGGACAAAGCCGAAAGCACGGAACTGATTCAGATATGGGATGTCGCGCACCAGAAGCATATCACAATCCTGCCAGCATGCAGCACAACGCTCGATAAGAACGGCCAGTTGGAACAGAAGCCGGGCAGCATCAAGGCGCTGGCCTGGACGGAGGATAGCAAAGAGATCAGTACGGCCTGTACCAGCAACGATAACGATCACATGATCGAAACCTGGAACGCGACCACAGGACAGCCTGCGAAAGCGTTGCACAATAATCTGGCACAATATCGGCCCGTCTCAGTTACAGGCGAGGTCGCGGCCCTTGCCTGGTCGCCTGACGACAACTATCTGGCCTATCTGCTGACCGATGGCGAAGTACATATCCTGCCCCAAAAGAGCGATCAGATGAGCGATATCTGGCTCAACTACAGGCATACAAACCAGAGCAAAATGTTCAGCGGCACCTTAGCCTGGTCAGCCAACAGCAAATATCTGGCCGCCTCGACAGCCGCAATCACTCCAACAGGAACCATTACCGGCTGGGATACAACCGGCAATCAGTTGTATACATATAGCGGCCACACCCAACCGATCAACGACGTTGCCTGGTCATTCGACAACAAATCCATTGCCTCTGTGAGCAAAGACGGCACATTGCAAATATGGAATACTTCGCCATAGATACGAAAGGCAGGATAACAGCACAAAGGGCAAACCAGAGAGAGGATAGCGACGCGCCAGTCTCAACCAGGTCTACTTGACACACAAGATGCACTTACGTATCATATCTGTATGTGCAAATTTACCCGCAAGGTGTCCTGACAAAAAGACCCTATTTGACGAAAAGAGGCGCGGCAGGAGGTGTGCAATGAGACGCCCGCTTGCATTGGTGCTGATCCTCTGTGTACTTTTCGCCCTCACAGAATGTAGTAGCGGAACACACAATCCCAGAATTGATAGCAACAACGCTCTACAAGGGCTAGCCAGCGGAAACAACTATATTGCTTGCCCCGGCCTCAACAACACGAAAGTCGCTCCTCCTGAAAATGGTCCAATTGTGCTGAATGTAGGAGGCTGGGCAGCTTCGCCGGAAGAATCCCGCCTGGTCAGAGCAAACCTCGATAACTTTGAACGCCTGCACCCCAATATCCGCGTGCAATGGACCCCGTTTCTTGGCACCGATTACCCCACAAAGATGCAAGCCAACTTCGCCAATCATACCGTTCCCGATGTCTTCTACCTGCAACCGCGTATGGCCCCCGACTATATCAGTAATGGCAAATTACTCAACCTCTCCCCGTACATGGCAAAAGACCACGTACAGGCCGATTCTTACTACTTCAGCAATATCTTTAGCTGCAAAACAGGTAACGTCTATGGCATTCCCAAAGATTTCAACACGCTGGGCCTTTTCTACAACAAGACGCTCTTCCAGGAGGCCAATGTTGCGCCGCCGACCGATAAATGGACCTGGGACGACATGCGAGCGGCAGCCAGAAAGTTGACGAAAGTTGGTCAGGATGCCAGACAGGTCTATGGAGATACACAATCTGTCTATGGCATCACGCTGCCCGATAGCTCCTCACGCTGGCTAGCCTTCCTCTTCGCCAATGGCGGCAATGTCCTGAACACCGATGGGACGCGTGCGGTCTTCAACAATCAGGCGGGAGTGGACTCGCTCAAGTTCTACACCAGCTTTCAGCGCGAAGACAATTCATCGGTCCTCGCATCCAGTCTGGTAACGCCCTGGACGGGCGATGTATTCGACGCGTTCGGCCAGCAGCGGGCAGCGATGGAGGTCGAGGGGGGCTGGCTCATTCAGTATCTGCAAAAGAACTTTCCACACACACAATACGGCATCGCCCCACTCCCTATCAGTCCCAGCGGTAAACGAGCCGACCTGATCTTCACCAACGCCTGGGCCGCTTACAGCCAGACGCCCCATCCAGAGGCGGCCTGGGAGCTGATTAACTATATGAGCGGAGAGGCGGTACAGCAAAGCCAACTGAAAGAGGGCTTCGCACTGCCCTCGCTCAAAAAGCTCGTCGATGATCCTTCTTTACGCGCCAATCCTGATCTCAAAGTCCTCTTCGACGCCGCACAAAACGATGGCTATCCTGACAACTACGGCCCGGACGATCTGCTAATCCATCAGCGGCTCGATCTAGCCATCAGCAGCGTACTCTCAGGCCAGGAAGATCCGCAGAGCGCATTGGACAACGCCGCCCGCCAGATCAATCAAGTGTTGAAACGTTAACGGACGCCAGCAAAAAACTGCCACACGGCATCGCTGGTGTTGATGCTCTGCGACATCGCCCATGAATGCCCACCCTTCCCAACACGATAATGGACCAGACGCAAACCTGCCGCACAATGAGTCCACTCAAGACCCGTGACATCTCCTTGCTGAAAAAACGTCTCTGGAGAGCCGGTACAGCCATCCAGCGACTGCCAGCGCCGCAGATAGTCCTGCACAGCCGCCATATGGGCAGTGGGGTTGCCCTGATACGGTGCCTGTGTATCGGCCTGACCATGCATCTCCATGACCGGGAAGGGGTGTGAAGGGTGGCAAGCGCCAAAGGGATAATATGCTCCCGACACGGTGGCTATCGCGGTAATCTGATCGTGAAGTGTGCAAGCCAGGCGATAGACCATGCCACCACCAAGCGAAAAGCCCACCAGATAAATACGATGGCTATCCACGCAATAATTCTGCTTGAGCGAGGTCAGCAGGTCGTGCGTGAACTGCACATCATCGGCATCGCCAGTTGGACCATACGCGCCATTCCCCGCGTTCCACGATGGCGGCGAATCAACGCCCTGCGGCAAGGCGAGGAGAAAGCCAGCTTTATCAGCTTCATCGTTGAGTCGCGTCAACCGCTCCATTTGTTGCATCGTCCAGCTGTAGCCATGATAGCCGATCACCAGCGGCTGAAGATATTTCCCATATCCCGGTGGAAGGTGCAGGAGAAAACTGCGTTTGAGGCCACCAGAAGAGATCGTCTTGATACTGTCGCCCGAACGCTGAGGAGCAGCGGTACAGGGCGCTTGTGTTGCCGTTGGAGAGGCATGTATCGCCGGAGCAGAGAAAGGCGTGCCGCAAGCACAGATCAGCAGGCTCAACAAGAAAAATAGAGCAGGATAGATACAATGACGAACAGGCACATCGCGAAAAACTCTCATACGCCACACCGGATCTTCTTATCGCTCTAACATACAAATAACAACTTATTATCACAAGGCTCTTTGCATAGCATATACCAACATCTTTTCTCACCACAAGAGACAATACCAGCTCGTTTGATGACGCACATCTACCCCTCTCATACTCAAACATGCTATACTCCTCTCAATATATACACTGGAAAACTATAAGAAAGCCGATTGTTAGATGAATGACATGCAGACAGAAGTTCTACCAGTAGATCCAATACACCCTGACCCCGCGATTATCGCACGGGCCGCTGAACTGCTCCGCTCGGAGCAGCTCGTTGTCTTTCCAACCGAAACCGTGTATGGCCTGGGGGCGGATGCGTTGCAGGCGCATGCGGTCGAGAAGATTTTTGCGGCCAAAGGGCGTCCCCACAGCGACCCCTTAATTGCCCACATTGCCGATGAACACGACCTTGAGAAAGTCGCCAGCAACATTCCCACAATTGCGTGGAAACTGGCACATACCTTCTGGCCCGGCCCCCTAACGTTGATTCTGCCAGCGGGGCCGCACATTCCCCACGTGGTGACGGCGGGACTCGCAACGGTCGCGGTACGCATGCCACGCCATCCAGTAGCACTTGCGCTCATCCGTGCCACAGGATCGCCCATAGCAGCCCCAAGCGCCAACCGCTTTATGCACGTCAGCCCCACTACAGCGCAACACGTCTTGAGCGATCTGTCCGGGCGCGTCCCACTGATCCTCGATGGCGGCTCCTGCACCGTCGGAGTCGAATCAACTATCCTCGACCTCTGTGGTGACATACCAACCATCCTCCGCCCCGGCGGGACCAGTCTGGAGGCGCTACGCACGCAATTGCCGACGGTACAGGCTCCCACACGCCGCGCCCCACAGCACAAAGAGCGGCATGACGAACAACAAGCGTTGAAAGCACCAGGGCAGATGCTCATCCACTACTCACCCTCAGTACCAGCATTCCTGTTTGAAGGGACGAGCGAGATGATACGCGCGACCATGCTGGCAGAGGTCCAACGGCGACAGGCCCAGGGCGAACGGGTGGGAATTTTAATAGCCGACGAAGATCTTGCTACATTTCAGGAGAGCGGCGCACTCATCTATACGCTTGGCCGTACCAACGAGCCAGAGCAGATTGCGGCCCGCCTCTTTGCAGGGCTGCGCGTCCTTGAAGAGTCGGGGGTACAGGTTATTCTCTGCCGCAGTTTTAGCGAACAGGGGTTGGGGCTGGCAATTCGTGATCGCCTGCTCAAAGCTACGGGGGGCAAAGTCTTCCCGGCATAGCAAGCATACAAAGTAAGCTCAACGTTTTTGCAGATGATGAATTTTCAGCGCGATCTGGAGGGAGAGGCGCAGTTCCGAATCTTCCAGAGAACGCCCGATCAGCTCTTCAATACGACCGAGGCGGTACAGCAATGCATTACGATGCAAGTGCATGAGGCGGGCCGTTTCGCTCAAATTGCCATTGCAGCGGAAAAAGCACTC
>JAICIM010000329.1 GCA_025928885.1 Ktedonobacteraceae bacterium
GCGGCCCCTCTGCTCTTGATGTGGCGGGGCGGGTCGCGCGCGCGGCGCCGGTTCGCCTGCCGCCCGGCCCCCTCCGCCCCTCCCCCCCTACCTCCCACCCCTCCCTCCCCCCTTCCGCCCGCCCCCCCCCCCCCCCCCCCCCCGCGGCTTGTGCCCCTGCCCTTCCCCGCCCCGCCCCGTGCTGGCGGGGGGCCCCCCCGCCCCCCACCCCCCCCCGCAACTACGAAATTTTATGCACGCTCCAATAATTCGTCGTAGCGGGTATCGTAGAGCACGGTGCGGCCCTCCGGCATCAGCAGAAGCGTGTTCGGGTTGAGGTGACGCACGAACTCGATATCGTGCGTGACCGCTACGATGGTACCGTTGTAGCTGCTCAGCGCTTCACCGATGATGTTGCGCGACATCACATCGAGGTGCGTGGTCGGCTCGTCGAGGATTAGCAAGTTGGGGCCATCCAGCACCATTTTTGCCAGCGCCAATCTTGTCTTCTCGCCACCACTGAGCGTGCCGATCTGCTGGAAGACGCGATCCCCGGTGAACAGAAAGCGGCCCAGGATGCTACGCACACGTTTCATGTTATCCGGTAGCACATCGCCAGCCTCGTGAATGACGGTGTTATCGTAGTTGAGTCCCTCGTTCTCTTGAGCATAGTAGCCCAGGCGCACGCGGTCGCCAATCACGACCTCACCGGCTGTCAGCGGCGTTAGGTCGAGCAGGGTGCGCAACAGCGTCGTTTTACCAGCGCCGTTCAGTCCCACGATGACCAGGCGCTGGCCTCGCTCCACCTGAAAGTTGATATCGTGGAAGATCTGCCGCTTGCCATAGCTCTTGCCGAGACCTTCGGCGAGCAAAACGGTGCGCTCGCTTGCGTAGCGGACCGGGAAGTCGATTTTGATGGTGCGACTGTTCTGGACCTGCTGTGGCTTGCTCTTTTCTAGAGCCTCGATGCGTCTATCGATGGAGTTGCGCTGGCTCACTCTGGTAGCGCCAAACTTACGCAGCTTTTGCGAGGTTTTGCGCAACCGCTCGATCTCGCGCTCCTGCAACCGTCTGGTCTTCTCGATCAGGGCCAGAGCGTCGCCGGTAATGGTCAGGTAGTTGGAATAGGTGCCGCGATACTCCTCGACTTTGTGCGTGAATTCGTTGAGGCGCAAAATCTTGGTAATGCTGCGATCAAGCAGATCGATGTCGTGCGAGATGATCAGGATTGCCCCTGGATAGCTTTCCAGAAACTCCATCAGCCAGCCCGTCGCCTCTACATCGAGAAAGTTTGTCGGTTCGTCAAGCAGCAACAGATCGGGGGACTGAAACAGCAGCCGCACCAGGGCGAGCTTCGTCTTCTGTCCACCACTGAGTGTGCTGACTGTGCGATCCAGCGTGACACCTCCCAGGTTTAAGCCTGCGATCAGTTGTTCACAGCGAGCATCAGCATCATAATAGCCGAGCCGCTCCAACGCATCCTGCGCCTGGGCAAAGCGAGTAAGCTGTGTTTCCAACTCATCGCTCTCCTGTACGGTTGCTATGCGTGTCGATAGCTCTTCATAGGTTGCGATGGCTTTATCCAGTCCGGTGCTGTTGAAGATGAAGTCGCGTACCAGTTCGCCGCCTGCGATTGGAGCCTCGTGGGCGACATCCTGCGAGAGATAGCCATAGCTGCGCGGTAGCGTTACCGTGCCGCTATCGCTCTCCTGCAAGCCTGCAATGATTTTGAGCAGAGAACTTTTGCCCGCGCCGTTCACTCCGATTAGACCAGCTTTTTCTCCGGGAGCCACTGTGAAAGAGACATCACCCAGCACCATGCGCGGCCCGTAAGCAAGATGAATATGATTGACCTGTAACATAGATATTTTCTCCTGATATGCGCTTCCTGCGTATTTATTAAGAAAGAGATGTCGGTGGGCTTATGCGTATAACATCCGGGCAGTGTGAGCCAGCAGACTGCTGATGTGAGATGAGTGAGCAAACAGTCTCTCGTGGGTGCGTGTGGCGGGAAGCGCAGCGAGTCTCGCAACATAAAACAACGAGAGATCGTTGTCCGGCGACACACGCCATCGAAAGAGAAAAAGAAACAGGAAGTGGGAAGATGCGAGGATAAAGCTAACGGAGTGATCCAATAGCACATAATACCTGGGGCTAGCTGCCCCAGCATCTTAACGCCGTATTTCCTGCCGCATAAGCCCTGGCGTGGTCACTCTCATGCGGCGATGCGGGCTGTTTGTGGAAATGCTCCGTTCATAACGTTACGTTCCTGTAAGATCATTATAAACAAAATCTATCAGCAGCAAGATTACCATGCATGCAGGTGAATGTCAAGTTGAAATTCTGGCGCTGTAGCGATGAGATGAGGAGCGCTGCTGGCTCCTATGCCTGCTTTTGAGCAAGCGACCAGACATTTAACCGGGTAAAGGTGACATCGCCAGGGGTTGTGGTTGTTGACACATAGACTCCGATCTTGCCAGCAGCAGGGGGAATATATGTATTTTTACCTTTTCCATCTACGAAGAGCGGGCTACCTACGGCTTTTCCGTTGACATACAGGTGAATGGTGTATTCTTGAGCAATCACTGTGAGCGTAATCTCCGCGCCTTGCTTGATCTGTAGCGTTTTGCTTTGTAAGGGCTGCTCCTCAGACTGTTGCTGGTTTGTGCAGAAGACATTGTGGCAATAGTATATTGAAAATGTATTATTGCCCTCCGTAGTATTTAATGAGGGTGTAATGGAGAAGCGATAGTACTTGCTAACATCACTGTTGGCGCGAAAAATGAGTCCTGCTGCATTGGTTGTAGTGGTCAATGTAACCTGATAAGCAAAGTTTCTGAAGCTACTGGCCTCTGCCATACATGGCGTAAAATGGTGCGACTGGAGAGCAATGACTTCATAACTGGTATTGTGCAGAAGACAGCTTGCCTGGTTTGTGTCCCATTGCAAACCGGTAGATTGAAATCCTACAAGCGTTGGCGGTGAAGACGTGACAGTTGTATATAGCTGTTGAGGATCTTTTGGGAGAGCGGTTACTGCTGAAGGCTTCTGGGTGATGTGTGCAAGGGCCGTTGCTGTGATGAATGCAGAGGATAACCGGGCCGATGAAGTATGAGAACCCGCGAATATTCCAGCATTGAGATGGAGGAAGCCAGCGGTCCCTAGCAGCAAGATGGCGAGCAATGCCATCGCACGGAGAGGTGTAATCGGCGCTGTTCTCTGACCTCCTGGCTGTATGGAGGCTCGCAGTAGTGGTTGTAGCAGCTTGTGATGTTGTTTATATTCCCTCAAAGGTAGTTTCGCATAGCTCATCATCTGTACCATGCTATCGAA
Organism: Ktedonobacteraceae bacterium; assembly: GCA_025928885.1. Lineage (GTDB taxonomy): Bacteria > Chloroflexota > Ktedonobacteria > Ktedonobacterales > Ktedonobacteraceae > JAICIM01. The sequence continues at coordinate 3,313 of JAICIM010000329.1, forward strand.
TGTATGAGCGGTTTCTGCCTGCCCGTTTTGAGGGTTTGTGCGATAGGCACGGATTGTCGCCCATTCACGCGGAATTTCGCTGGATGGGTTGGTCGTGAGGAGCAATACTCCCTGCATACTACGCTTCACTACCCGCTCCAGGGCTGTATTGACCGTTGCGAAAATCGGCTGTTGTAGCGCATGGAAATTATTATAGATGACGATGAGCCATTGATAGGTGTTAGTGGAAAGCTCGGTTTCGCGATATGTTTGCACCTGAGCAGTAATGTTTTCTTCTTGCAAATAGTGTCGTAGTTGATGGGCAAGATGCGCATCCCAGCCATCGCCGGGTACATCGTCGCTATAGCTGATTAAAACATGAAGTGGCCTGACCATATCTTACCTCTTACATCTCATCAAAGAATATTTATCATGAGTATAACAGATATATAATTGACTGTTCAAGGATAAAGTTGTGAAAAATATATAAATTTATATATGTCAATTTACTTTGTCAGAAATGTGCTTGACAATCAAAAAAGACGCAGCTATAATTTATGAGAAAATATGGTCTCTATTCACTACATATATGGATACGCAATTATCCATAGTAAAAGAATAGACGTTCTATTTTTCACTACAGACTCTTCCCTACATCGTGGCCCTATCCGGGGGATGGCGTGCTACAAGAGGTATCGCTCTAGCTGAAACGTCTGCAATTTTTTGTTGCTTTAAGCATATTCTTCATGAATATGGAAGGCAAAATTATCTGTTAAGAAAAATGATGCATGGAGCGCTTCGATGAGAGAAATAGATAATAGGGTCGTTGAGCAAATGTGGTACACCTGGTCAGATGTAGGTCTTGGCACTGTGCATGCAGGCTTTCAGATACGGGCTGCATCTCCCGCTTTGACCGATATTTATAGTGAGCATGTAAAGCGCCTGGAGCGATACATGCGTTATGTGCTGCCTGCTGAAACGGACCGCTTTGCGATTACCCCTGCGATGGCTCCTATTTGTTTGTCGTTTCTGCGTACCGAGCAGAATGAATATATCCTGATGCAGAAGAAGTACATTGGACGAGATGGGGTGGGTCGCTTAGGCAATTTCTTTGTTCATTTGCTTGTGCTCGATGAAGCATCAGATATTGATAATACAGTCGCGCTGTGGAAATCAGTATTATGGCAGGCTTCGGATGAGAGCCTGAAAGAGGACAGGAACGCCACCACCCTGAGACCTATTCAAGTCGAAACGCTTGACAGAGAGGCGAGTAAATTTCGCGCCAGCTATGCTCGCGTTGGCAAATTTCTTCCATTTCTGCTTGAGGCATATCTCATACGCAAAGATGCACTTTCTCCTCTCTATATTGCTGCTCCTGCCAGCGCAACTGACATGATTGTCAACCTGATCTATGCCCTCATCTATTGCTTGCCTCTCCCTTTGTTAAAAGAACTGACCTTCAGTACGTATGAACCTGATGTGACCAGTACAACTGCGCTCATTGTGGGAACATCATGGATCGAGACTCCCGGGCAGTCCCCTCAAATCTTTCCTCGTCAGTTCTATCAGCAACACCTTGCGTTGAACTGCTTTACAGAAGAAAAATCCGATCTGCATCACCATACACTGACCAACAATAATCCATTGGCAACCCGCTTTGCAGACTACGCGACCAGATGTTTGCTCTCAGGTGACACCAATGATCTCTATATGTTGCGCGAGCAGGCCGAACAAGACCCGGCATTAACAGTCAGCACCTTTCTTGCTATGTTCAGCGATAGCATTCTGAGTTCTGGAGATTTATCTCAACAACAAATTGAATATTATATCAGGAATGAGCGGCTCTCCAGCCTGAAATTAAGCAGTAGCGACTTTCGCCGCAGTCTGATTCGGCAGGTACTGGCTGATCGCGGCTGGTGGACGGTACAGCTACAACCCGCCTTGAGGTCTTTGTGTCAGAAAGAAGCCGCCGCTCCTCAAGCAGCGCACATTGCTCAAGGCATGCGATTGCCCGCATCTATTCCAGGAGCGGTTCCCCGCAAGCGGCGGCGAACTGCAATGCAGGACGTTCAACCGGTGGCTCGCGGAGCGGCTCTTATGTTTCTTGTTCAAGACGCCGCAAATATGCTTGCGGAACTCCGGGCAGGCTCTCAGCGCGTCACACCTCAAGATAGAGAGGTCTTGCAAACGCTGCTTCAGCTCATAGAGAGCTGTACATTGCCAGAAAAGGCATCTGAAGTGGGGAGAGGACTGTTACATACGTTGGATGGTCACGCTCAGGCCCGGGCATCTCTGCTCAGCGATTGGCCCTCGTTGCTTCTGCTTCTACGCTATTGTGATACCGCTCTATCGCAGCAACCGGTAGATGTTGAAGCGGTGAGGCCATTTCTGGTCGTAGCGTGGCGCGATCTGGGCGCGTTTCTCCGCCTCGATCTGTCTCAACGGCACTGGGAATGGGTTATGATCGTTGTTTACAATCTTGCTTATGGCGTCCCACCGCTGGATGAGGAGGTGCAACTCCTACAACGAGAGTATCGGAGAGAAATCAACATGTTGCTGCAACGCTTGCTGAATGAACCTTCGCTTCTGGCAACTTTTATGACGCGCTTGAGCGAGAAAGGCTATACAAGTCAAACGTATGTAAAATTGCAGGAAGAGCTTTTGAAGCGTTTGCTTGCAACTGCTGATAAACAATTCTTGCTGGCGGCGAAAGATATCGTTGTTGCGTTGGCAACGGTGGGGCAAATAGAGCAAGGACCCTATCCAGCGCTCGTGCAACAGTTGGTTCGTGCGCTGTTCTGGAGCAACCACGAGCAGGCAGGCAGAGAGCTGATTAGTCTACTGGTAGGCCGGGGGTATCGTCACAGAGCCGATCTGCTTTCTGTATTCCTTGAAGCTCCGAAGCATTCCAGACTGCAAGATGCTCTTGCTCTGATCTATCCTTTATGGGAAGAGAAGGCAGAATTCTTCCTCCAGTATGGAAACAACTACCTCGCCTCACCAGCGGTGTATTTTCAGGAGTTTTTCAATCTTTACAAGGAGTTGCTTGCTTTCCCTGGGAAGATGGAACGCCTGTTTATTCTTCTGGATGCTTCTTTATCGCCAGAAGAGCGTATCAAAGTTCTGAAAAAGGCCGATCTAAAAAAGCAGGAAGAGTATAGCGCTTTTCTGGATCGATATGCCAAACGCTATCTTCAGGATGCGTCACAGCCTTATCTGGCAGAGTGTATCCTGCATTATTATGGTCGTCTGGCGGGTGTCGAGAAGCAGAAAGTAGGCTTTTGCCTTTTTCAGTGGGCAAGAACTAATCATCGCGAAGCTATTCTCACCCACATTGTTCTGTCCTCATATGAAGACTATATTGCTTTCTTCAAAAGATTTGGCAAGGAGAAGGAATATATCCCCTTCTTTCGTCAATCTCCCACCGTCCTGAACTGGTTTGCTTTGCTGGCTCAGCATGAGCAAGCCGTGGAAAGCTCTTCCATGAAAATGGATCTGCTGTTGTGCTGGTTAGATCCAACGGGACGGGACAGAGTAGTAAGTACGAGCGCCGATGATGAAGTGCGCACGCTTCTCACGTACGCAACTCTGACTGTCTCCGAAGAAAAATGCTTTCTGGAAGCCCTGGGAAAGAGCTATCTGCATCGTTGCAAACACTTATCTCTGCTGAACGGTTATGTTCAACGCTACATCGCCACTTTGAATGTGGACGATCTTGACCGCGTGCAAGCGGTAGAGCTTTTGGACGCGATCAAGATGAATCTCCCATCGCTGCGTATTGAGCCAAAATACACTCGACGCCTGTTTGCCTGGCAAACCATCAAGAACTATGGTGCCAGCCCTGGGAATACGCTGGAGAGGCTCAAAGAGCTGATCGCGGCGCTGAATTTGTTGCAGTTGCAGCAAAATTATGTATTTATGGAGCGGCTGGCATTGTACTTTGTTGAATGTATTAGCGGGCCGCAGCATCTTCATACTATCCTGCAATTATTAGAGCGGGTAAAGCTGAAAGGGAGAGAACAGTTTCTTTATACTATAGCGGAAAAGAGTGCAGAAAAATACGGGGATAACATCGATACGTTGAGTATCTATCTGATCTTTATTCTTGAATTCATATGTAATAAAGACCTGGATCGTGAACATCTGCTGTGTGTATTTTTAGATGTTTTGCTGCAATATGTGGATGTGAATGCTTTCTCTAGCTGGCGCTGGCTGCATTGGTGTGTGGATAGCCAGCAAAATATTAGCAGTGTTCGGTATCTCTGGGATGCGTATCTTGAACAGCTCGATCTAAAGAAAAAAGTCCTCGCTCCTGTGGAGAGAGCGAACCGGTTTTCGGCGTGGTATCAACGTTTTGCGTTATGGTTGAAAAAGGTTACACCCTGGTTGCGGTTTCATGAGAAGGACAAACTATAGAAGAGGAGAGGTGCAAAGATGGCGGACCGTATAGGGCAACAATTCGGGAATTATCGCCTGACAGCTTTGATCAACTCAGGAGGCTATGCCGATGTCTACCTGGCAGAACATCTCTATGTCAGCAATTTGCGGCAGGCAATCAAAGTGTTGAAAGAGACAGAAGTGGAAGAATATAATCAAGATGAGTTTTTGCTTGAGGCCAGGATGATTGCCAATCTTCAACGCTTCAGTTCACATATTGTGCA
>JAICIM010000423.1 GCA_025928885.1 Ktedonobacteraceae bacterium
CCGGGTACTTTGTTGGCGGCGATCGAGGCACCTGTGCCGGTCCAGCAAAACACGATCCCCTCATCCGCCTTGCTGGAGGCAACGGCGGTGGCGACCTTGCTGCTGGTTAGCGGCCAGTCTTTTTCTGGATCATTTTCGGCGAGGGGGCCAAACGGTACGGGATCGTGACCGCGCCGCTTGAGTTCTGCAATGACAAAATCTGTCAGGTGGGTGCGCTCGTCGCTGCCAATAGCTATTTTCATAGGAAATGCCCCTTTATTGTGAGTGTGAAATATATCTTCTCTTAATAACAATTATATATTACACAGCAGGCCCGAGGGGTGAGATGTATCAGCGCTGCAACGACTCCAGCACGGATGCGATTTCGCGGCGCACGCGGTCGTTCTGGGCCATTTCCGCATGCACTTTTTCCCAACCATGTATGACGGTCGTGTGGTCGCGTCCGCCCAGTTCTGTGCCGATCTGGAGCCAGGATGCGCTGGTTTCTTCGCGCATCAGGTACATGGCGACCTGACGCGGCCACACGATATCGCGGTCGCGTTGTTTGCCGCGCAGGAGGTTGGCATCGACGTTGTAGTAGCGGGAAACGCCGACCAGCACCTCGGAGACAGTCAACGTCGTATGCTGTTTCTTTTCGGAGTAGATATGTTCGAGCGCCTGCTCCGCCAGCTTTGCCGTAATGGGCGCGTCTTGCAGCGTTGCATAGGCGATCACGCGGTTGAGCGAACCTTCAAGCTCGCGGACGCTATGCGATTCGGCGCGGGCGATATAATCGATGACCGAGCTGGGAATCGCAAAGTGCAGCGAATCGGCCTTTGAGCGCAGAATCGCCAGGCGATGCTCATATTCGGGAGCCTGGACATCGGCCAGCAGGCCCCACTCGAAGCGAGAGCGCAGGCGATCCTGCAAACTGGGGATCGCCTTTGGCGGGCGATCGCTGGTAACGACGATCTGCTTACTGGCGGTATGCAGCGAGTTGAAGGTATGAAAAAACTCTTCCTCTGTTGACTCTTTGCCCGCGATGAACTGGATATCATCCACCAGCAGGATATCGATCTGGCGGTATTTCTCGCGAAACTCCTCCGTCTTCTGGAAGCGAATGGCGTTGATGATCTCGTTAGTAAACTTTTCCGAAGTTACATAGAGCACGGTCAATCCCGCCGTCTCGCCAACATGGCCGACGGCGTGTAGCAGGTGCGTCTTGCCCAGTCCGACTCCTCCATAGAGGAAGAGGGGATTGTAGATGCGGCCAGGGTTTTCTGAGACGGCAAGCGAGGCGGCATGGGCCAACTGGTTCGACTTGCCGACAATAAACGCGTCGAATGTATAGCGTGGGTTGAGCAAGCCACCCTCGTTGAAGAAGGTCGGAGGTCTGGTCGTGATGGGGCTGTTATACTCCTGGACGCCACTGATCTCGGCTCTACCCATCGTTTCGGTGTCCTGTTGCTCTACCGGCACGTTCTCTGCGATGCGTGGTGTGCGCGGCGGCGTGAGTCTGGATGTGACCGATTGCATGGCGTTGGCGGCGGCGTCAGCGATGCGTTTTTCGCGCTGAGCTGAGAAACGACTGCGCCCAAGACGATGAGGGCGTTTCGGAGGCATAAACATATTGCCCTTTGGTGTTTCTCCAGGCTGCTCAGAATTCTCCTTTGCCACCACAAACTGAACTTCCACCGCGCCTCCCGTGACCTCGGAGAGGATGGAGCGGATCGGCTCGATAAAGCGATGTTCAAGATGCGATTTGGCAAACGTTGAGGGAACGCGTACAGTAAAGACGCCATCCTGAAAGGAGAGCGCCGAAGTTCCTTGAAACCAGGTCGTGAATGCTGCGGGAGCTATTCGTGCCTGTAATCGTTCTATTGTTGTTTGCCAAATTTGTCTTGCATTCACACGAACGCCTTTCTGGAAGCCCCGGTCATGCATGTTGGGGAGAAAAGAACTTTCCCCTTGCGGGGGAGCGTTTTGCATGGGAACGCTCAAACCCCACTGGTTTCCCAGGTAAAGGTGGCCTCGACGAAGTTCTCAAGCGGTACTTTCTGCTCAGCACTGAGTATACCCATGCTCTGTTTAGCCGAGCAGTTCTAGAGCAGCACGCTGGCCTCGCACGAGCAGGTAGGAACTTGAACACTTCCTGAGAACGTAGCCCCATCAGCTTCGATGCAAGCATCAACCGCTGGTGGCTGGGTCTGGTCATGTTCGGGATTGCACACTCCCGATATTGGGGTCTGCAATCCTCGGCATTCCTCCCGGGGTCCATGACACGCTTGTTACCCCTTCAGGGCTAATAGTATTCCAGTAGCCATTATTGAATTTCTTTCCGCTTTAACGCGAGATGCGACTGGCATCGCGGAAAGCGAAACAGCGATTTCCTGATTCAATTGTAATGGCGGTGGAATGTAATGGTAGCATTAAATCTGAAGGCTGTAAAGCCCTCTTTTCCCCTCTTTTTCTCCCTTTTTCCAATGCATATAGAATTTAGTTTCCCGTCATATGTATGCTTTTAAAGAAATATACTGGACTCCAAAGTCCTGTGGACATATCCGGGGTGTCCGATCGTTTATACATTGTATGGCTTTTAATTGCAATCATTTGTAAGGAGTAGTTGGATGGGTACGCTATGTTTTGTTGCTCTTTTCAGGCAATGGTTGTATCCACGATGGAAAAAAACAACGCAGTTTTGTATGAGTGGAACGTGGCGCTGGAGACAACTTACTGTATATATGCTCGTATTGGGTAGCGCGTTGGTTGCCTGTGGTGGTCCCGCCTTCGGTGGTAGCCCGACACCGACTCCCCAGGAGACGGCTACTGGGATGACGCTCGCCCGCTTGCATTGGTGTGCGAAGCCATTGATGGTGTTTCGCGATGAGGGCGCTGCCACGTCTACCAGTCCTGCGCCCAGAACGGTGAATGATTGGGAACAGGTCAGGGCCAGCCTCGGCTTTACCGTGTTCCTCCCGACGGCGCTACCAGCCGGTTCCTGCCTGATGAATGCTTCGGCCACGATTCATGATCCTATCTTTGGCGGCAATTTTACGATAGGGTATCTGTTGCCCGACCATAGCTCCATCAGCTTTTCGGAGGCTCCTTTGCGTTCGCAAAACACAGCTTTTCAATGCAGTGTTTCGCCAGCTGGAAGTGGTACAAAATCGGCCACGACGACAAAAAATGATGCAACGGTGCAAAATAGTATGCAATTATGTTCTGGCGCACGCAATACAACACATATCGTATTCTCTGCGCGAGGGACCACAACGGTTTTACAGCAGCTCTTTCAACATTTGCAGCCAGATATCGCATGGATACCAGCATAAATGACGAAAAGGGAGAGCGGTGCGCCAGAAAATCCCTGTGTGAATATTCGTATGGTCATTCGTCCCTACTATAGTACTGTTGGAGTACTTTTCATCAGCACTGTTCGTAGCTTTGAGGGAGGCTGTTCGCAAAACAGCCCCTCGACGCTCAACTTTCACTTCTGATATAATGTCAGAAGTTTCGCGCTTGCACACTCTCTTGCCTATGCGCGTACAAATGGGAGGAACTTTTATTATGGGTAACTGTCCCTTTTGTGGGGCCGAGACACGGCCAGGGGATAATTTTTGCTTGAATTGTGGCAATCGCCTGCTTTCGGCTACTCCCTCAGCATCACCTCAACAGCAGGCGCAGCCTATCATCGGTGATGCGACGCTGGCAGCCCCTGATAACTGGGGGGCAGCGGTTTCTCAGGAGGGGGGAACGGCTCCTGCCAGCGGGTGGGAGGTGTCGAATGATGCCGCAACCGTTGCAGCGAGCAGCGACCAGGCGACCTATCGCTCTGACTCAGCGGGTATAGCCCCGACATCTGGTGACACTATTGAACAGCCAGCACGGTTTATATTGCGTTCTGAGAGCGGTGAGGTGTTGCAGGAGTACCCACTCGATAAGTCAGAGGTGGTCGTGGGCCGCGCTCCAAGTAGCGATATATTGTTATCGAAAGATAAGTTGACTTCGCGCCGCCACGCCACCATTCGCTATGAAAACGGCCAATACCTGTTGCGCGATGAGCGCAGCGCGAATGGTACTTTTGTCAATGGGCAACAGATTGAGGAAGGCGTGCCGCGCATCTTGCAGGATGGCGATCATGTGGGTATTGGTGAGCATGAGTTGATCTTCCGCACCTTTGAGTCTCCTGCTCCCGCCCTGGAAGAGCTACAGACCGTTATGGTTCCCTTTGAGCACGAGGAGAAGACATTCCGTACGCAGCCCGATGAGCTAGCGACGGTTCCCTCCAGCGATGATTTTGGCACCCGCCCGGTTGAATTGGCGGAGGAAGAGCAACAGGTTCCGGTCCCCGTCACGTTCCCACCTGTGCCTGCAACACCTCTGGCAGTTGAGCCTGCTGTGGCCGCTCTGAGCAATGGGTTTGCTGCGAGTGCGAGTGCGCCCGTTAGCTCTTCCTATGAAGATATTCCCAGCACGCCCGCGCCGAGCCAGCCGATCAGCATGCCTGCTGTTCCCAGTGCTCCTTTGACGCCACCACCGCCACCGCCAGTCCCGGTTGCGGAGCCGGTCAGCCCGCCACCGCCGGTCTATCAGGAGTATACGCCGCCGGAGCGCAGCAGTGCGATGCCACCTGCCTACCAGGATTATGCGCCAGAGCGCAGTAGTTCGGCGAGCAGTTCACCTGATGTGACCTTCAATCGCCTGACCAGCCTGTCTCAGCCCGCGTTGCCTGATCTTACGAACCTGATCGCGGCTCTCTCTTCGCTGGATGGACAGATTACAACCCTTCAGCAGCAGTTTAATGCCACGCAAGACGCGATGCGCAATCACGAGGCCGAGTTGAATCAGACGGCCAGTCAGTTGCGTTCTGGTATCCGGCGCGTCTCTGAGCGGATGGATAGTACTATTGCTGATGTGGCGCGAAGCCGTGAGGCGCTGGCCTGGGCTGATCTGCTTCAACTGATGGAAGATGTTATGAACAATCCTCGCGATATCGAGTATGTCACCAAGCTGGCACGCAAAGCACGCGAGTTGAATAAGGTCTTCCAGATTCATCAGAATGTCCTCAATGCGATGGCTGAATGCAACAGCTTGTTGCGCAGCATGATTGGCGAGGATAAATAAGACGCTGTTGGGGACACGTACGCACTCACGTACATTTGTGTCCCCAGGAATTTGTGTGGGCTGCTTCCTGCGTTTCTTGACTATTCCTGACAGATCCCTTTTCAGGAGCATCGGCCTGCATAGCCATATTGGACGTTGGACTCTGGCATGCATGAACCTGAACTTCCTACTGGCGGTGGAGAGAATGTCGTGGATACGGCCTCTTCATCCGAGACGACTCAACATTTTGATGCTATTGTGATTGGTGCGGGTCTGGGTGGTCTACTAAGCGCCGCTCAGCTCCTCGCACGCGGAAAACGCGTGATTGTGCTGGAACGCCTGCCTCATTGTGGAGGACGTTTTACAGCGAAGACATTTCAGGGTGTTCAGGTCAGCACCGGCGCTGTCCATATGGTCCCCTTTGGTAGCAGCGGCGTCCTCGCACAGACGCTGCGTGCTTTGCGTATCCCGCATTATTTCTTCGATGCTGATGTTTTTGGCTCATTCCATGTGCATGGCAAATCCTATCGTGCGCGTGGATTGCTGGGAGTCTATCAATTTCTGGGGCCGCGCCAGTTTTTGTGGTTTACGCGCATCGGCTATTTAATGTTCTTCAGGCCTCTTCCTCGCAATGAACGCGGCCTGCCTTTTGATCTCTGGCTGGAGCGCCATATCAACGTCAAGCGCAACCCGCAGCTTGTGGCGTTTTTCGAGCGTATCTCGCGCTTTGCCCTCAGCCTTGAGCTGCATCAGGTCAGCACCGAAGAGGTGATTCAGACGACAAAAAATATGCTGCGCTTCGGCGCACCGGCGATTGTGCAGGGTGGGTGTGGCGAGATTACCCGTCAGTTGCAGCGCCATATTGTCGAGCAGCAGGGCGAGATACGCCTCTCCTGCGATGTGGTTGAGATCCTGCAAGAGCAGGAGCGCGTTACCGGGGTGCGTATTCGGCAGAAAGCGGGTGGAGCAGAGGCGATTGTGCGTGCTCCGCTGGTGGTCAGCGATATCGGTCCGCGTGCCACCAACGCACTGCTGCACAGGCATCGCGTGACCCAGGCTGAGGTTTTGAAGAAAGGCAGCTTCGCTCGGCCAGCAGCTGTTGTTGATCGAGACGACTCTCTCGAAGAGGTACCATTGCATGAGGCGGTGGGCCTGAAGGTTCATGTGCTGAGCGATGTGTCGCTGATCCCACACCGGGGCATTATGTATTGCCTGGACACGC
>JAICIM010000229.1 GCA_025928885.1 Ktedonobacteraceae bacterium
CCTTCAAGCGTGCATGGCTGCGTTTGGCAGCCGCTTCTCTCTGCATCTGGCACGTTCTTTACAAGAACCACGCAACAACCAGGCGGACCGACAGGCCATTGTCTGTCTTCTGACCTTGCTCAACGACAAAGCAGCGCTTCCTCTCCTTCAGCAGATAGCAAGGCAAAAACGCTTCACCCGCACAATTCGCCTCTCAGCGTCCCTGGCGCTGGCGGGCATGGGCGCAACGCTGCCATCAGAAGATGCCGTCTAGATCCCTTGCACAGCGGGAGGTCTCTGATGTATGCTTTAGTTGAAAACATGCGTTGAAGGCGCACAAAGAGGGAGAAAAGGAACATTGGCAATCAGAGTAGATATTCCGCAAAGAGGCATTATTGAATTGCAGCACGCCGTCTTTGACATCAATGGCACCCTCGCAATCGACGGCACCATCTACCCCGAAGTGGGTGAGCGGTTACAGGAACTGGCAAAGCAGCTCACCATCCATCTGCTCACAGCAGGGACGCACGGCAACCTGCCGGAACTGGAAAAAGCATTAGGTTCTCCCCTCCATGTTATTCACAGGGGAGATGAAAAAGTGCGTTATGTACAACAGCTAGGGCCGGATCACGTCATCGCCTTTGGCAACGGCATCAACGACACCGGCATGCTGCGGCTGGCAATGCTCGGTATTGCCATCTTGACAACTGAAGGAGTAGCAATCCGAGCATTGCAGGCGGCTGACGTACTGGTCCACAGCCCGATTGACGCAATCGACCTCCTGCTCAAGCCAAAACGCCTGATAGCCACCTTACGCGGCTAAGCGAGGTCAGCAGCACTATTTACAACTGAGCCATGACGTTTTTACTGATCGCACGCAGAGAGGCGAAAACGCCTTTGCCAGCCGAAGCGATCGCCTCATAGCTGGGAACGCGGCGGCGATTGAGATAGCGTTCAAGCACAGGAACGGGTAAAGCATTCGCCATATCGCGTTTATTCCACTGAATGACGAAAGGGAAGCGTCCCAGATCTTTGCCGATACGCCGCATATTCATCTCTAATTCGGCAATGCTCTGGATATTCTCTTCAAACTTTTCCGCCTGTGAATCGACTACAAAAACGATACCATCAGCGCCGTTGAGGACAGCCAGGCGGGTACGCTCGTAGAGGATCTGGCCGGGTACGGTATAGAGATGAAAGCGCGTACGAAATCCATGAACGGTACCGAGATCGAGAGGAAGGAAATCAAAAAATAAGGTGCGCTCGGTCTCGGTAGCAATAGAGAGCATATCTCCCCTGGCACGCGGATCAATGCTCCGGTGTACGTGTTGCAAGTTTGTCGTTTTACCACAGTACCCAATGCCGTAATAGACAATCTTGCAGTGGATCTCGTGGGTCGCAATATTAATGAGAGCCATAAATAATGGGTTCTCCTAATCGCGGAAGAGCAGATCGATGGTATCCTCGACCGAAGAACGAAACTGCAAATTGATGACGGACGACTTGGTGCGCGAGGTCTCGCTGCGAACGCGTTCCAAAATGCGACCCAGTTCATCGGAAGCTTTCTTTGAAAGAACTTTGACCAGGCCAATGTGAGTCAGCCGATCAAAGATAATAACGAGCAGCCATTGTTCTTCCACCATAGAGGTGTAGATATTTTCCTGCACGCCCTGCTGAAAGATGCTGCGAAAATCCTTTTCATCGAGCAGCCTGGCGACCTCTCGCGAAGAGGAAAAGACACCTGCAAGCAGAGCACCAAGCGTGGTGGCGTTTCGCCGCATGCCGGTTCCCTGCACTGCCACGACCTGACCGCTTTTATCGAGCAGCATGGTCGATGTGGCATTGGTATCGTTCATCAGTTTTGTCAGCAATGCAGAAATCGCAGCTAATTCACGATCCGAAATGATAAGATTTGTTAGTTGTTCCATGGACGCGCCGCCCTCCGTGTACACGCCTGGCATCATAAAATACCCATATCACATACTTTAACTATACTATATCAAGAGCCTCAAGAATTTCATTACGGCTCGCCTTCACCAGATGGCGTACGCGACCAAGATGCGAGGCATTATCAAAAAGAGTCACCAATAAAGCAAAATCACCTAGAGGATCAACACTCACCAGACCATGCTCATACTCCATCACCAGACCTACCACACCGCCCCGTGCAATCTCCTGACCCAGCGCCTCAGCAGTACTAAGACCGGTCGTTGTAATAGCTCCCACAGCCTCCATATCCTCTTTGCCCTCACGTGTCAGCCCCTCGATCATCAAACCGTCTCTTCCGACAAGGATTGACTGACGCACTCCTGGTATCGATAAGAAGCGGCTCAGTGTTTGTTTAAGATCAACCATTATATCCTCCGCACAGGTTGGTTGCCTTTCTGCAACATGTTGATAGAGTATGACCTTTGCTATTCTAACTCAACGTAATCATGAGGTGCAATTCGGTGGGAAAATCGGGCTAATGGGCATTTCTATTTCTTCACCATATTCTATCACTTCGCCGCATCTCTTCAGTATATTTCTTCTTCAGAGTCACTTATATCTTTTCGCCACTGCAAAAATAGTGAGATAGCGAGTGAAGGGATGAAAGGCCGAATCTACCTGTCATCGACCCCTCATCCCCCGTGCTCCTACATGGAACTAACGATGCTTCGTCCCATAGTTGGGGGCCTCTTTCGTAATCATGACATCGTGCGGATGGCTTTCGCGCAGACCAGCATTGGTGATACGAGTAAACTGTGTCTTCTCCTGCATCTCCTGAATGGTTGCCGCTCCTGCATAGCCCATCGCTTGACGCAAGCCACCAACCAGTTGATAGACCAGAGGGCCAAGCATCCCTTTATAGGGAACGCGGGCCTCGATCCCTTCGGTAATGACCTGCGACTCTTCCATACTGTCCTGAAAGTAGCGATCTTTGCTATAGCTGCGCTGTTTCATAGCTCCAATAGAACCCATACCGCGATAATCTTTGAAACGCTCGCCATGTGAGATGATCAGTTCACCGGGACTCTCATCGACGCCCGCCAGCAGGCTCCCAAGCATCACTGTATCAGCACCAGCGACAATAGCCTTTGCGATATCGCCCGAATACTGGATACCGCCATCAGCGATGACCGGTACGCCGTAGCGATGCGCGACTAAAGCACAATCATAGACGGCGGTAATCTGAGGCATGCCGACTCCGGCGATGATACGCGTGGTGCAGATGGAGTTATGGACAATTGCATTATCGGCGATAAAGCTGTGAGTCGGGCAATCAACTTCGATATCATAGACTGGGACAGCGATGTTTGAGCGATGCGCCTCAAGTCGCTTCACAACCTGATACTTTGCCATGAGCCGCTTCTCATGAGTAACATTGAGGCGCGAGGAGTGACTTTCACGACACCGCTCGTCAGATGTACCCGTGAGACCTCCTGCACTCGCTTCCCTCGTTGCACAATTAGGAAAGCTTCCTTCCACCAGATAGCAGAGTACGTTGAATAGTTCAACCAGCTGAGGTGAGGTGTTGCGAAAATTGATGCGACCATCTGAAGCGACACAACCATCGCTGTCTATAAGACCTGCAAAGAGACCTCGCAGATAGTCACGATTAGCGCTCAGATATCTTTCTGGCAGGTGCTTTTCATGACGCTTGCCAAACTGAGCAAACAATTTTGCCCATTGGAGCGAGTACAGAAGAATCTCAGTTTTATTCTCATGCCGTATTGACACTGCATCTACCCCTGTCACCTCCTTCAAGGAACTGACAAGTCTCTCCGCGATCTCTTGTTCATGATTCGCAAAATACCATGAGACACGCCCTTGAATAGAGTTGCGAGAAGGTGCAATGAATGCATGACCATCGCCGAGGAACGTACCAAAGACATAGCCCAGTTCATACGAATCAGTAATGGTTGTATGGTAGCGTGCCAGTTGTTTCTCCTTGCGGACAGCAAACTCACGCAGATCGATCTCAAAATGTTGTGGAAGATCAAAAGCAATATGTCTTGGCAGCAGCATTATATCGCGCTCACTGTCCCCAATCTCTTTCCAGCGAATCTTTGAGAGACCAAGACGTGTTGGTTGCTCTAACAGTTTTGCATATCCGCTAGCAGAAACGGTGGCTGGGCTAACAGTCGTCAAATCACCCACGAGATAACGATGGTCCGGTGTCATGTATGTTTCTCGATACGAGGCAGTATGCCTCAGCGCCATAACTTCGCGAACACCAGTACACCAGGCATTGACGACTGTCACAGGCTCGCCGTTCATATTGATCACACGATCCCCAGGCCGTATATCCTCGATATTCTTATAAGTTGAATTAGCCATCAAGACACGTGTTCCGGCAGCAAAACAGCCAGGACCAACGCCAATTTTAACCCCATCCACACCAGCCTGGATCAGCGCCTCAGTCGCCTCGGCAGTTACGACATTGCCAGCGATCAACTGCACGCGCTTTCCGAAGAGGTCTTTTACACGCGCGACCGTTTCGATGACCATGTGTGAGTGGGCATGAGAGGTATCAACCACCAGGACATCGACGCCCTCTTCGATCAGAGCGCCAGCACGCTCTTCGGCATCAGCGACACCAATCGCGGCACCAACGCGCAGGCGGCCATACTCATCTTTCGCGGCATTAGGATACAGAATCTTCTTCTGAATATCCTTCATGGTGATCAGCCCCTTCAACACCCCATACTCATCTACGACTGGCAATTTTTCAATTTTGTGGCGATGGAGCTGCTCTCGCGCCTGCTCCAGTGTGGTCCCCACTGGAACCGTGACCAGCGGCTCATGGGTCATCAATTCGGAGATAGGACGATCCACGCTGGTCTCAAAACGAATATCACGATTGGTGAGAATGCCCACCAGGCGACCTTGCTCTGTAATCGGAATTCCTGAGATATGGAAACGCTTCATTGCTTCCAGTGCTTCGCGCAACGATGCAGTTGGCTCTAAGGTGATGGGATCAGTGATCATACCGGACTCAGACCGCTTGACTTTATCCACTTCTTGAGCTTGATCCTCAATAGACAAATTACGGTGAATGATGCCCATGCCGCCCTCGCGTGCCAGAGCAATTGCCAGCCGTCCCTCCGTTACCGTATCCATCGCGGCACTGATAACAGGGATATTGATGGAAATGGTTCGGGTCAGGCGGGTTCGGGTCGAGACATCGCGAGGAAGTACAGAAGAGGCACCAGGAATAATCAGCACGTCATCGAAGGTCAACCCTTCTTTGGCAAATTTTTCCTCATATGCACCTTGATGTTGCGCGGAAGACATGATCGCAGACTCCTCCTTAAAAAAATGCCAGCGCACGTCAAAACGCGAGCTGGACCACCCAATGAGGGCATCTATAAGGTGACAACTAATTCAGCAAATGAGCGTCAATACCAGACCGTGACAATAATATTCTTGATAGTGTAGCACCTGGTTTCATCAGCGTCAAATTTACAAACATCAATACATATTTTCTCTTTTATTTCGTTATAAAAGCCTCAATACCTTTCTTCTATAAAAATAAGCGATAAGGCAATAAAATTGTTATTACCTTATCGCTTCCTGATTGGTAGATAGTATTTTTATAGCGTGCGTCGCGAACGACTTCCGGCTATCAGATTGTAGATCAGAACGATGGCTGCAATGATGAGCAGGATGTGGATCAGTCCGCCGGCGATATGGAAAAGGAAGCCAAGCAGCCACAAAACAAACAGAACAACAACAACGCCCCAAAGAATACCAAACATAGCATTTACCTCTCTTTACTCAACATGTCTTTCTCTGTCACTGGACGACGCTCTTATGCAAAAACAGGGAGAAGAAGTCCTCGTTAGTGCTAACACGTACCAGAAATGCAAATAGATTTACATTATCTCGTTTCTTACCATCTTCTAAGCTGCCACAGCGATAAAATGGCTCGTCATCTTTGCAAACCACCCCTTGTCGTTCATAGCAAGTTGCTGTACTGTATGTTACAAGGACAAATTCCCATATGGCAAAAGGAGAAAAATCTATGTCTGCTCATGTGCAGACAACGACGCATAAGGCTTCATCCGATGCATCAGAGCAAGGAGATGCCGCTATCGTCGTTGACAATTTTAGCAAAAGCTACGGCTCTAATAGGGTCGTGAACCATTTACAGTTCAGCGTGCGCCGTGGCGAGGTCTTTGCCTTGCTTGGCCCAAATGGCGCAGGCAAGACCACAACAGTCGAAACGCTCGAAGGATATCGTACACCAGATGAAGGCACGATTCGCGTGCTTGGTCTGGACCCGTTGCGCGAGGCACAGACGCTCAAACCACAAATCGGGGTTATGCTCCAGCAGGATGGCCTCTACCCGGGACTGACGGCGCGTGAGGTGCTCCGTCTCTTCGCCGGCTACTACGAACAACCACAACCCATTGATGGCTTGCTTGAACGTGTAGGCTTAACAACTGCAGCGAAAACACGCTGTCGTCGCCTCTCTGGTGGACAGAAGCGCCGCCTGGCTCTGGCAGTTGCCTTAGTGGGCAATCCAGCGCTCGTGTTTCTGGACGAGCCAACCGCCGGAATGGACCCCCAGGCCCGCTTAGTCACCTGGGAAATCATCCGCGACTTACAGCAAAAAGGGGTCACAGTCCTGCTTACCACGCATCTGATGGACGAAGCCGAACGACTGGCTGATCGTGTGGCCATCATCGATCATGGCGAGTTGATTGCACTGGATACCCCGGCCAACATGACGGGGGTACAAAACGCCAACATGGTACGCTTCGTCGCCCCCACCGGGCTAGACTGCCAGCAGATGGCAGCTCTCCCATCGGCACAAAAAGCGGAAGAGGTGCGCCCCGGGAGCTATTTGATCGAAACCAACGAAGCTGGCGGCATCCCGGCGCTGCTGGCCGAGCTGACGGCATGGTTACGGGATCAGCACGTGACCCTCTCAGAGTTGCGCGTGGGACATGGCTCGCTGGAAGATCTCTTCCTACGCCTGACCGGATCGGCGGTGCGCGAATGATCACCACAAACCAACAGCAGCGGCCCCAAAGTAGCACAGCGGCTCCTTTCGCGCGTCAGATCGCGACGCAAACGCAGTTTGAACTCCTGCTCACTCTCAGACGCGGCGAAAACGTTCTGGTCACATTAATCGTTCCCGTCCTCTTATTGATCTTCTTTACCTCGCTCAATATCGTTCCCGCCGTCAACGGGAGTGCCATCAACTTCCTGCTCCCCGGCATCCTCGCGCTGGCGATCATGGCAGCTGGCATGGTCAACCTGGGCATTGCGACTGCTTACGAACGCTATTACGGCGTGCTCAAGCGGCTGGGCAGCTCACCCCTGCCACGCAGCGGCCTGATCATCGCAAAAGTGATCTCGATCCTCATTCTTGAAGTGATCCAGGTCCTGTTGCTGGTCAGTATTGCAATCACGCTCTATGGATGGCATCCGGTGGGATCACCACTTCTGGCGCTGCTCTCTATTGCGCTGGGGACAATCACATTTGCGGGCCTGGGGCTGGCAATGGCGGGCGCTTTGCGAGCAGAGCTGACGCTGGCCGGAGCCAACGCGCTGTTCTTAATTTTCGTGCTGATCGGCGGTGGAATCCTTCCGCTCGACCATCTTCCGGCCCCTCTCGCGGCCTTTGCCCAGATCTTACCAGCCGCCGCGCTGACACAGGCATTGCAGGCCACCATGAGCAGCAACTCCACCTTCCCAACCGGGCCACTTATCGTCCTGGCGGTGTGGGCCGTGCTCATCCTGCTGGTCGCAATACGCACATTTAAATGGGAATAACGAAGAACCAGTACTATTTTCAAGAGCCATCATGATGACCCGTGAAAATAGTACTGGTTCATTTCGTTACATCCTACCATCTACACGTTTTTTTCTAAAAAAGTATATTATCCTTGCTTCGCTGGCAAGGATAATATTTCATCTTCTTCTTCCTCTTCTTCGGCCCCATCGTTGCCTGCTCCCTGCCACTGGATCACGGCAAGCAGCAACATCACGAGAATAGTGATGTGAATGACGGTACACCAGGCACAGATCTTGTGCAGTGCCACAATCTCGGCATACACCAGATAGAACACCGACAACAGGCCAAGCACCGCCCATACCAGTTCTGCCAGCAACACGCGCCGCTCACCGGGGCGGAATTGCCAGCCAAGCAGAGCTAGCCCCCCACTGACAATAAACCAGAGCAGGCCAGGAATGGTGATAGGAAGAGCGGTGCCAGGCACCAGCGAATAGGCGCTGGAGAGGACACTCTCACAATCGATCAAGCCACCTGTAGAGCAGACAAGCGGCGCACCCTGATAATGTACAAAGGTCAAATAGACCGAGATTCCCATACCCAGGAGAGAAAGAATTAACCAGGCAATCTGCCCTCCCGAACGCTGTAAGAAGGTCATACACAATCCTTCCTCATTATTTGACTACGATAAACCCATGCAAACGCCCAATAGTTACATCATCAGTATATGATGTAAAAGGCGTTAATAGTAGCACTGTTTATCAGATAGCATAGCGCTGAGTAGGGGGGATGTCAATGGGAATCGTTGCTATGGAATAGCCCATTGAAGAGTGTGCAGGCAACCAGGGAAGATCAACGTGTTCTAGAATGCACACTCTTCATTATGGCGGAACTACTCTCCCAGTGGAGGCGTCACTTGCTCGGCAAAATGGCAGGCGGCGTAATGTTCGTGGCCCTCTTTCGCTTCAAAAGCAGGCTCGACCTCGCGGCATATCTGTTGTGCCATCGGGCAGCGTGTATGAAAGCGGCAGCCAGAGGGGATATTGATGGGACTGGGAAGATCGCCAGAAAGAATAATGCGCTGGCGTTTCTTCTCAACCTTTGGATCTGGAATAGGCACTGCCGAGAGTAAAGCTTTGGTATAAGGATGCTTGGGGGCCGCATACAGCTCGTCGCGGTCCGCCAGTTCCATGATCTTGCCGAGATACATCACGGCAATCCGATCAGCCACATGGCGTACCACGCTGAGGTCATGCGAAACAAACAGATAGGTCAAATGAAACTGCTGCTGCAAGCGCTGCAAGAGATTAAGCACCTGAGCACGCACTGAGACATCCAGTGCCGAGACTGGCTCATCGGCCACCACAAACTCAGGATTGATCGACAGGGCGCGAGCCACAGCAATGCGCTGGCGTTGCCCACCACTAAACTCATGTGGATAGCGGTCGGCATATTCCGGGCGCAACCCTACAACTTGCAACAGTTCAACGACTCTCTCCCGAATCTCAGCGGGAGTCCCCAGACGATAGATCTGCATCGGCTCGGCGACCAATGATCCGATCGTAAAGCGCGGATTGAGCGAGGCGTAGGGGTCCTGGAACACCATCTGCACACGGCGACGTATCTGCCGTAGCTCCTCGCCCTCAGTTGCTGCCAGATCTTTATTATCAAAAAGGATCTGACCCGAGGTTGGTTTATAGAGCCGAATAATCGTACGGCCAATCGTGGTCTTCCCAGAACCGCTCTCACCCACCAGACCCAGCGTCTGACCACGCTCGATGGAGAAGGTGATGCCATCGACGGCGCGGACATGACCGACGACGCGCTGCATGATAACCCCTCTCGTCAAAGGGAAATGCATCTTGAGGTCGCGCACATCGAGCAACGTCTTGCTCCCAACCAGAGTATCAGCCATCTTCCTAATTTCTCCTTACGATGCACTCGATGCGGCCTTGCTTGCAGCCGCCTCCATAGCAGCTTTTTGCGCCTCTATTCTCTTCTGACG
>JAICIM010000405.1 GCA_025928885.1 Ktedonobacteraceae bacterium
ATATTTGCAGACGCGGCACCCTTTGCCATCGCACATGGGGCAATCGATATCCATCTCGGCGCTTGGCTCGGTGAATGGGAAGTAGCTGCCACGGAAGCGGGCGCGGCGCTTTTCGCCGAACAACTCGCGGGCGAACCGTTCCAGCGATCCTTTGAGATCGGCCATTGTGCAATATTCGTCGATGAGCAGCCCCTCGATCTGATGGAACATCGCCTCGTGGGTGGCGTCAACGGCCTCATTGCGATAGACCTTGCCAGGAACCACCACACGTACCGGTGGCTGCGTCTGTTTCATCACGCGCACCTGCATCGGTGAGGTATGGGTACGCAGCAAGATCTGGCCGGGCGAGACCCAGAAGGTGTCCTGCATATCGCGTGCCGGATGATCGGCGGGAATGTTGAGAGCCTGAAAGTTATGGTAATCGGTCTCAACCTCTAAGCCCTGGACGATATTGAAGCCCATTCTGGCGAAGATTTCTGTGGCCTCCAGCATGACGCGCGAAAGGGGGTGCATATGGCCGATGGGCGTGGCGCGTCCGGGCAGGGTGACATCGATCCGTTCCTGTTCAAGTGCCTGCATCAATTCGCCCTGTTTGAGCGTTTCGCGTTTCTCCGCAAGTTGGCGTTCCAGATCTTTTTTCACCTCATTGATCTTTTGACCAACAACCGGGCGTTCATCTTTCGTCAATTTGGGCATGACGGCTGAGATATTTTTGAGTTCGCCGCGATTACGTCCCAGATAACGGGTGTCCCATTCGTCCAGTTCGTTGGACGAGTGAATCGCTGCCAGTTCTGTCAGAGCGCGGGAGCGCAGAGCTTCCAATTGCTCCAGTAAATCTTCAAGTTGTCCAATCATAATCCTCGATCTCCACTGTATAACAACAAAAAACCGACACACAACGTCACAACAGGACGAAGTTGTCGGCTTGCAAGCAATCTCCGTGGTACCACCCGTTTTGGATTGATCCGCACAATGAGAAAAAAGGCGCAGAGCAATCCCAC
Source organism: Ktedonobacteraceae bacterium (assembly GCA_025928885.1). Lineage (GTDB taxonomy): Bacteria > Chloroflexota > Ktedonobacteria > Ktedonobacterales > Ktedonobacteraceae > JAICIM01. The sequence goes on from JAICIM010000405.1 coordinate 1,002, forward strand.
TCGGTTTGTCTGATAACGGAGACGATCCGGGGCTGTCTACTTGCTATGTCGCACGACAACCGCAAGGGATTGTCGCTACGTGTGAAAAATGAGTTTCAACAGCCAGCTCCAGGGTGAACTTCGGCGAATGGTCTCGTGAAAAGGCTTGCAGTCGGTGACCCTTTCTCCCTGCGCGATTCCTGTCCGCTTACTCTCCCTGTCATTGCTTTTACGCAAACATTGAGATGATGCATGCTATTGCATCGTTTCTTATTAGCATATAGTATATCAGATTGCCAACAGATTGTCGATAGGCGCAACAGACTGCGATGGATCAAAGATGAGGAGGTCAGAGAACAATATAGATCTACATTTATGCAGCAAGATCGTCTGGCATTTCGTCTCACCTGTGAGAAAGTGACCGAATTTTTCGCTTGATATGCCGATAGAATAATCATAGAAACGGGCAGGCTCCGCATATGAAGAAGGGCCTGCTTGTTTCTATTGTTGATTCCTGATGGTTGATCTATGAACGAAAGGCCGTTGGGATCAGTTGTGAAGAAATGAGAGGATGTACTTGTGCATGATGCGATAGGAGAATAGGCAATGTTTGAGGGCGGGAAAAGAGTGAGGACCTGGGGAACGGCTGTTGTGCTGTTGCTGGGAATGTTGCTGGCATCGCTTCAGGCGAGTCCTGTATTCGCGCATCAAACGGCTACACCGCGCACATGGCATGTGGTGGTCGGAGTTGAAAGCCAGGATCACGCGATTCAGGGAATGGCGTTTTTGCCGAACGTGCTCTGGGTCAACGTTGGTGATAGTATCGTCTGGACATCGCGCACCGGCGAAATACATACGGTAACGTTTTTGCCTCCAGGACAACAGCCACCACCCTTTGATGAGACAAATCCGCAGCAGATCAACCGGGTTGGCGGCAATGTATATGATGGCAAACACTATTTTAATTCCGGGCTTTTGAGCAATGTTACCAATTCTGGTTTCCCGGCATCCAAATCCTATCGATTGGCCTTTGGCGTGACTGGCGACTTTACTTATTACTGTCTGGTCCATCCAACGATGATCGGCATCGTGCATGTGCGCCCGGCGGGAACCCCCTATCCTTATTCGCAGCAGGCGTACGATCAGCAGATCAAAGCCGGAGTGCAGGGGATTATGAGGGATGGGCAAAGGCTCATTGGGAAGGCACAACATCTGGCTGATAATCATCATGTGGTCGCGGGCATCGGCGATGGGTTGGTGTCGATTGTGCGTTTCTATCCACAGCGAGTCGTGATTCATGTTGGAGAGCAGGTCACTTTTACGAATTACGATGTCATGGAGCCGCATACTGTCACCTTCGGCCCTGAGCAGAAAGACATATTTCATCCCTACGGAGACCCGAAACATTTTGATGGGACGAAGCCGCTTAATTCTGGTTACATAGGTCTGGCTCCGGCCTGGTTTGGCACAACATTCACTGTGACGTTTACTAGTGCAGGCACCTTTAAGTATATCTGTGCCTTGCATGATTATCTGGGTATGGTGGGAGAGGTGGTTGTACTGAAATAGCACAGAACGCTTCTGGTTCGGAAGCATCTTTCCGAACCAGAAACGCTCGCTTTGTTTGATTGATCTGCTATTGCATCGGTGGAATAATAGGCGTGCGTGGAATCTGCCAGGGCCGCAAATTATCGAGGCCCTTCATTCCGACAGGCACACTGATAATGCTCATGAGTTGACGATGGACCTGCTCGATATCCTGGTTGCCATTGACGACAACTAATTTGTGCTGTCTTCTATAGCAATCGAGCAGGTGAATGGTTTCGTTAAAGAAGATATCCAGGCGTTTTTGGACCGCCTCTCCGGTGTCATCTGTACGCTGATACAGCGGGCTACCATCGAGGTCACAGATACCAGATACTTTTGGAGGGAGGCTATGAATATTATAGATATGCTGGTGGGCGCGACAGATATATCTACCAGAAAGCCGCTTGAGCAGCGTTTCACGTGGAACCTCCAGATAAATTGCCTGATGGATGCGCTGTCCGACGTGCTCCAGCTCTTGATCCAGCACTTGAGCCTGGGCAATGGTGCGCGGAAAGCCATCGAGCAGAATTCCGGGCGCATTTTGTAGCCCCGTGAGTCGCTCCAGGATCATCGCCACCGTAATGTTGTCGGGAACCAGCTCCCCCTTATCCATATACGTTTTCGCTTTAAGACCTAACGCTGTTTGCTCGCTCAACGCTTTACGGAAAAGATCGCCGCTGGCAACGTGGCAAATACCAAGCGCCTCTGAAAGCTTCTCGGCCTGTGTTCCCTTCCCCGACCCCTGCGCACCAATGAGAATAATGTTCATGCTTTCCTCCATTGAAAGTTCGCCCGAACTCATCGTTGAGTAGCGACGACGCCGCCTCATGATGTGTTGCCGCCCTATAGCTTTTCCCTGTACAACATAACTGCAAAATTGCCTGACAAAAGGAATCAGGCAGGTTCTATGGCCAGCGTGTCTCTGCCAACCAGAATAATCCATAGAATAGCAGTCTATATCATATTGTACTACAATATGTACCCCTTTAAAAGAAGACAGAGATCAGGCCACTTTATTAAAAGATAGCCGTTTTATTATGATGATGAGAAAAGAGACATTACAGGTATTTTCCTCTGTCATCCCTCTATTGAAAGCTCGGCTCCGGCATGGAAGCGATACAGGCCGCGTCGGGCTTTGTGGTAGGCTGGCGCAGGAAGTCCATCATGATCGTATCGGGACACGTGTCGGTATAGAAGACGCCGTGGCCGGTGGCCGGGAACTGATAGAAAAAGCTCTTGCTGAGCGTACTCTGAGCTGCCTTGCCGTTGGAAGGCGGCGTAATCGGGTCGTATTCGCCCGAAAGGATTAGCGTGGGTAGCGAGCTGGTTACGGGTTGCTTTTGCGCCGCTGGCACCGGCTTCTGGCCCCAGATCTGGCAGACATCGTAGCTATCCTGAATGTTTGCCAGCAGACCGGCGCGCATCTCCGGGCGGGCCACGTTTGCCGCGTTCACCAGATCCTGTGGTTTCAAGAACGCCAGATCTTCTCCGCATTCGACCGAATAATACATGCCATAGCTGATGCCGCCCGAAAATTCGACATAGCCATAATATTGCGCAATGAGCTTGTAGTTCCCCTCGTTAATCTGCATAATGACCGAAGGCAGCAGAGGAATGAGGCGCGTGATATATTGGGCGCCGAACAGCCAGCTTGCCAGTCCATCGCCGTTGAGCTGAACCGGGCCATACTGGGCGTCATGAAACGAGATGGGGTGGGCGTTCATACGTGTCACCAGGCTGTAAAAGATATCTTCGACCTGGGGATTGGTGCTGTTGCAATGGGCATCGATCTTGCAGCCATGAAAGAGGACATCGAAGGCGTGCTGTGTGACGGCGGGAAGGGCGGTAAAGAGGTTGCTCTGCGTTGGCACGGTTGAGTCGAGAATGACGCTACGGATATCGTTGGGGAAGAGGCGCATGACGGTGAGTGCCAGCCGCGTGCCATAGGAGACGCCGTACAGATTGACCTGCTTATAGCCTAGAGCGCCGATCAGGTCATGGACATCGGTGGCGTTGGCGATGGTTGTGTACATATTGAGATCGACGCCAGATTTTGTCAGGCGATCGTGGCACTTCTGCGCGGCCTGCACGTACAGCTTATTCTCCTGAGCGTTTGTCAGCGTCTCGTTAGCAGTGCTGTTTTCGAGATCAGTAAATTCTGGGCAATCAAGGGCGGGACGTGAGTAGCCAGTGCCGCGCTGGTCCAGCAGGATCAGGTCGTGGCTCAATGTGATTCGTCGCAGGTTGCTGGATGTAATAAAAGGTCCCAGGTCTGAGAGGACACCACCGCCAGGGCCGCCGGTCAGGTAGAAGTCGGGAACGCTAGAAGCGTCGTTGCCGGAGCCTTTAAAGATGGCGACGGCAAGCTGAATCGTTTTGCCGTGCGGTTGATCGCGATTCTCCGGTACGGCCAGGAAGCCGCAGTTGACATCTTGCCCTTCGACGATGCCGCTGGCAGGCGTAAAGGGGCAGGAGGCGGCGTGATAGGTCGCTTTATAGGCCGGTGTTGGTATGGCTTTTGCCGTGGCGGTAGCCTGTATATGGGCAATCTGGGTGGCGCTCTGCTGGCGATAGAAAAATACGCCGGAGGTAGCCGCGACGATGACCAGGACGACGCCCAGGATGCCTGCTGCCACATAGACCCATTTCATGCTCGGCGGTTGGGGTGGTGCTGGTCGCGGGACTGGATTGGGCGGAAATGGCGATGACGGCGGGCGCTGTCCCGGAGGTGCAGCGTTGGTGGGAGGATAGGGTGGGGACATCATTTCGCCGCGTGGGGGCGGTGTGCCGGGTCGTGCTTGCTGCCCGTTGCCTTTTGGTTGGACCGGAGGCGCGTATTCGCGATACGGTATGTTAGTATCTATCAATGTATAATCGGGAAAATCATCGTAATGGAGATCGTTATTATTGTTATCCGCCATTGGGAGCCGACCTTTCGCCTTGTATCGTTCAAATTGCCTCAACAGAGTATGTGCATGGACATACCTATCTTATAACGCGCTCATATTGTGTGTCGCTATCAACCAGATCACATAGTACTACTTCATAGCTAGAAAACTTTATTTTGAGCTTGTCTATGATGAAAATTTTCTGACAAACGGTGTTTCGTAGTCGCGCGACTTTATCGCGCCTGGGCTACCTCCACACGGGGCCACCAGCGCGATAAAGTCGCGCGACTACGAAACAGTTGTTCGTAAAAACTCATGATAGACGAAGCCCGGTTACAAAATCTGGCCGTGACCTCTCGCTTTAATAGCCCAATAGCGCCTGCAACTCTTTCTCTGATTGTTTGCTGAGCGGGATCATCGTCTCAGCGGGATCGCTGAGCAGCAGAGTATAGCTGTTGCGTGTATACTGAATGACGGCGCGGATATGCTGCAAATTGACCAGATAGGCGCGATGAGCTTTGAAAAAGCCTCTTCCAACCAGGCGACCTTCTAACTCTTGTAAGGTGAGATTTGTGGCCGCCTCCTCGCTGCTCGTGTGGAGCATGGTCTTGCCATCGCGACTGGTGGCGTAGAGAATGTCTCCTGGATCAAACAGTATGATGCGATCCTCTTTGCGGGCCGGAACTTTATAGGGAATTAAGCGCTCAGGCTCGACGGGATCGCTGGTGGTGGTTTCAGCCGTGTTGCAACGGTTGCTGATGATACGCCCATCTTCCAGTTCGATCACGCGTGTACAAAACTTGCCAGCCCAGGCCAGATCTTCGACCGTCAGCAGTACAGCCACATTGTCTGCCGACGCCTGAGCAATCAAGCGAGCAAAGAGCGTTTGTGTGTCGAAATCGGTATGCAGCGTGGGCTGGTCGAGCAGGAGGATCGAGGGGCGGGCCATCAGGCTGCGGGCAAAGGCCAGTCGCCGCTGCGCAGTGGGTGTCAGTTTCGCCACCGCCGTATTGGCCTGATCGCTCATACCCACGCTTGCCAGGGCGTCATCTATGGATGAAACGGGAAGTTTATGCAGGCGACGATA
>JAICIM010000444.1 GCA_025928885.1 Ktedonobacteraceae bacterium
GGGATGGTTTGCCGTACAGTTCGAGAGCGCGATAAAGTCGCGCGGCTACGAAGTGGTGGAGATCTTGTTAATGAAATAGGGTTTTAATCTAGCTGATGGGGCAGACGATTTTTGGGATAGGGTGTATATGGTACGATGCGCTCACGTACATAGGAGAGAAGTTCATTTCCCTGCTCGCGTGTCAGGGTTCCGGGTGTCATCGCCCGCAGGCGTGCGCAGAGGTGAGAGTAGAGCAAAATATCCATGACGGCGGCGCGAAGAGATTCATTGGTAATATCGGCGGTTGCTTCGGCGACCGTCGATCCTTCAGTAAGCCGATCTATGCGCTCCATAGCGGCCTGTTCAATATTGCGAGCAATGCGTCCGTGCAACTCCTCGATGGTTTGCTTAAAGGTCTTATCCAAGATGGGCAACCCTCCCCAGTTGTTTTAGGGTCGATAACCAGCACAATTCTACATCTCGCCACCACCTTGCGTTCTGGACAACACATCTTCCTCTGCAAGCGAAGACAACATCCAGCAGTTACAACGGCGCAGCTATTAGAGATAAGTGTAGAAGTGTGAGATTACCATTGTCAACCCTGTCACACAAAGAAACGTTCGCGATCCTCACTTTTCGCTAATAAATGACCTATTAAGCTAGAAATATGTATACTTCGCGTCCTACAAAAACTCTCCATGCCATAGCAAAGATGAATTCTCTCCTGTCGTAGTTGCGCGACCTTATCGCGCTGATGGCATCCTTGCAAATGGTGGCCCCAGGCGCGATAAAGTCGCGCAACTACGACAGGAAAGAATCATGAAGCAGGCGTGAGATAAACTTCCTGCAGGAACGTCACGACAGCATCTTTGAATTGCTCATATTGTTCGCGGCGAATATTATGTCCGGCTCCGCTGATATGCACGAGGCGACCATTCTTCATGAGGGTAACGGCCTCCTGAGCAGCCGCTGGCGGCACGATGGCTCCCAGTTCTGTATCGGCGGTAATCAATAAAGCAGGACAGGTGATGCGCTCGGCCACGGAGCGCCATGAGAGACGCATGCCGACCGGTTCGATCTTGAGCAGATCGAGATTGAGCTGGATCTTTGAATCAGCCCACGGCCCCAGCTCTTCATCCACCCACGTTGGATTCCCCTTGCGGCCATCCTCAATCAACTCGGCGCGAGAAAGACCTTTGAGCCGATGTATCCAACCAAAACGATCCCCGAAGGAGATTTTCTCATCTTCGGGCGATGGGTCGCGCCAGGCCGGATCTTCCAGAATTACGCAGCTTACCAGATCGGGATAGTCGGCTGCAAGCGAGGCGGTCATCATTGCCCCCATCGAATGCCCCAGCACTGCTGGTTTCCCCAGGTGGAGTTCAGAAATAAGCCCGGCTACGTCGGCAAAGCGATCAGAGGGCGAAAAATGCTCTCCAGGCCCATCTGAAAGGCCATGCCCGCGTGCATCCGGCATGATAATATCATAGGTTGACTCAAGATCTCTGGCAAGCCGGGTCCAGCACAGCCCGTTGTCAGAGAAACCATGCAGCAGGACGAGAGGCGGTTTCTCCCCTCCTGTGCGCGTATAGTGAATCTTGACGCCATTGGTCAGTACATCACCGGTGATCCATTGAGACATCGATAGCTCCTTCCTGACTCAAACAAATAATGTGGTTCACTCATACATATAAATAATAACACAGGAATAATCATTCCATAGAGATGACGGGAACGAAACCTACGAAGCACTTCTCTATAAAGCGATCCCAGTTCGCCAAACGTGCTACTATAGCAACGAGGCTCTTTTATAGACAATACTATGTTCATTAAAACCCGGAGGTAACAATGACGGACCGGCATTTTGCAGCGCTCAAAGCACAAAATTTCTCGCTCAATCCATACGCGCTCGATCTGGTTGAACATGCCATGAGATGGATGGACCAATATTGGGACACTGACACCGGATTGCTGGGGATGCCAACGTATGAGCGCCTCTCGCCACTGGCCCGCGTTCATCATATCCGCGAAACAGGCTGGTATGCGCTGGGATTGTTGCAGCGAGGCACAGACGACGATAAACAACGGGCCTGTGAAGCGCTCCGCACTATGTTGCGCTATCAGTTTGACGAGCCGGGCAGACCGTATGATGGCACATGGTATCGCTTCCCAGAAGAGCCGCATCCAGGAAACATGCCGATATGGAAGGGCTATGATCCAAACTGGCGCGAATTTATCGGCACCACGCTGGCTATCATCTTACTCGACTATGAGCAGGAACTGCCCGCCACGCTGGTTGCCGCTATCGATAGCGCTCTGCATAAGGCCACCAGAGGGATGCTGGCGCGAAACCTCCCTGCGTCCTATACCAACATCGCTCTGATGCATGCATTTCTCCTGCTCTTCGCCGGGGAACGCTTTGGAGAAGCCGATTGGATGAAGAGCGGAGAGCAGTTTGCGCAAGCAATTTATGACCTCTTCGCGCCCAACGAGACCTTTTCCGAATACAACTCGCCAACGTATTATGGCATCGATGTCTATGCGCTGGGCCTCTGGCGCACCTATGCCACCTCTCCCTTGCTACAAACGTTGGGCGCAAACATGGAGACAGCGCTCTGGAAAGATATTGCGCTTCTGTACCATGCTGGTATGAAGAATATGTCGGGTCCGTACGACCGCAGCTACGGCATGGATATGCGGCACTACGTCAGCACTATTGGCATGTGGATCTGGATGGCGGTGGGCAGGGATGCAGCGCCGTTTCCCGACATCTCGCAACCGTTCGACCACGCGCACGATTTCTGTTTCGCGCCCTGCTGCGTGGCGGTGGATATCAGCGTTCCACAAGAAGCACTCGTACATTTACGAGCATTTCAAGGCGAGCGCCAGGTTGAACGCACGATAGCCAGCGAACCGAACAGGGTGGCAAGCGCGTGGATTGGAAACAGCCTGCTTGTGGGCGGCGAGTATACCAGCTATAGCCAGCCCGCCAGCGACCAGATTCACCCGGCAACCATTCACTGGACAGACCCCAACAATCGTATTGGTTGGATCAAACTCGCTTACACTGTTCCGGTGAACGCCATCGCCACCAAAGATCGCTTAACTATTTCCTGCATTGCCAATGATGGTGGCATGTCTAATTTCATTTTCCAGATCTATGCACCTGCCAGTAAAACATTACACGCTGCTCTCTGGCAGTTGTCGGGACTCACCATGCGCATTGCAACGAACGCGCAGTATAAAGAAACAAGAGAAAACGATGAGTATGCTGAGGTATGTTACAGTGCAAGCACGCTGGCCCCCGGCACACGCATCGAGTTTACACTGGATATTCAGGAGCAATAAGCAGTTTCCCTCATGATTGCCAATGAGAGATATGGAAGGGATGGACTTCGGCGATCATGACACCTCGCTCGACAGCTGGATCATGTGCCACAAGCTGATTTGCGGCTTCCAGCGATTCAGCCTCAAAAATGGAGACTCCAAAGGCGCGATCAAGGCAGGGGCCGATCAGATGAAACGTTGTGTCGTTGAGCAACCGATCAAGGTAGGCGGAATGCGCTTGCATAGCTTCGACTTCTTCCGGCAGCATCTGCTCAGTAAAGCCTGCACGTGTTGGTCGAATCAGACAAATATAGGTAGAGCGGTTTTCCATGATAGTATCCTTTCATCAAAAGATGCCGTGAATTTCGCTTCATGCATTCTTACCACTCTATTCTGTTTGTTAATGAAAAAGTGGTAAGCAACATACATAGGCGCGTCACTTACCTTTTTGTTATTGCACATTTGCCTATCTGCTATCCACAAGCACAACACGCCAACCTACTCCTCCAGCAGCGGCTCATCGAAGTTGATACCGCGATAAACCTCATCCATTGTAAGGAAGACATCCACACAGGCTAGCTCAACAGTCTCATCTGAACGATAGAGAACATAATTCCAGGTAGTCTCATCTTCTTCATTACGGCGGTAGATCTCAACATGACGGGCAAACTGGCTCACCAGCATGATTTCTTGAATTGAAACACACGCCTGATACGCTTCCAATTTCTTCCCTCTATCAACCGGTTCCGTTGATGGCGAAAGCACCTCGACGACCACTCTGGGGGATCGTATCAGTTTATTGTCCCGCCGTCGATCTGAGACATCACATGACACGGTAGCATCGGGATACACATAGTTCTCTTTGCTGTTTGACTTGATGCCGATGAGCACCTGCACATCTGGACCAAACACGGTACAGGGGCCTGATAAAAAGTGTTCGTCGATAAAATGTGCTACATTCCGAGCAATCCTATCATGTCCAACAGAGCCGCCCGACATTAACCGGGCCACACCATCGATATATTCATATTTTGCGTTTGCAGTATATCTATCTAACTGGAGATACTCTTCAACAGACATGGGACCGCCAGGGCTGAGTGATGATCGGAGTGGATCAGTGGTCATACGCTTCATTCTCCTATCTTCCTATCCTACCTGCTCATTGCGCTTCTATCGAGATTATAACACACCAACATTGCTTTCCCCGGTATGCATATCTCACAGTAGGGCATGTTAATGAGAGATATCATCACTTTATTATATCTTATACAGCTTATACAGACGATCACAACGATACTATTTTTACCGATCAATATATCTTGTACAATATATCTTTATTCATCCTCGCAATTTCCTTCTTAACCGAAGAACATATGTTTCATTGACATACAGTAAAACATGTTTATACTTATTGTTATGGTTAGTATTTTATGTCTCCTCGTATTACGCCCACCTCGTAGTTCCCGTTCCACTTTCGTACAGTGAAATATTATGTATCACCGTTATGGGCGACATGGCCCCCATGCCTGGAAGCGTAGGCATCAGCGTCGTTTTCAGCAGCATTTGCCTGTTGTTGCTCCTATTGTTATCGTACAGATTGAGATTTCTATCAATGCAGAAAGGATTATTTTCATTATCATGCCGGATCACGGACAGCCAGAGGGTACATGGGTCAATGAAGAAAAAGAGTTAGAGGCTGGCAATGGTCAGACTGATCCTCTTGCAATCGCCACGCGCCAGCAGGAGACGGATGAATTAGAAGAAGTTGACCCAAAGGATCAAGAGCTTGTAAAAAGTGCAAAATGGAGTGCCGTTGATGGTTTAGATGAAGTCAAAAAACTTCATCGCCGGGAAAAATTCGTGATTATCGATTGGCAAGGTGTTGAGGATAAAGCACATGATCAGGCTCTCAAACAGATCAGGGAAAATTATTCACAAGATGATCCCCCTGAAGACCAGGAACTTGAGCGGTTGCTCTCCGTCTACGCACGTGCTTATAAGGCTCGTCTCAAGCAAGGCTTAAAGACGATTCCCAACAACATTGACTATTTCAATAGCCCACAAGAGGTTCGGTTGCGTGAACTTGCCATTCAAGATAGGAGGAATTTTCCGACCAAAGACCATGATTACATTCGTGATATGGCTGTAGTGCGGGTGTTGCAAGAATCGCATATTTCCCTCCACCTTGCGACGGACCATTTCTCTATCATTCACGATCTCGCTACGAAATACCAACACTATTATTCTGACTCTAGAGAGGCGGTGGTATGGCCAGGCCAGGGCTTTTTTTGATCCAACAGGAGAGAAGATCTCGCTTGAACATGTCACAGAAAACCGTTCCAACAGTACTCCCGCTTCCCCTGAAGGAGAGGAGAGAGCCATTTCACAGCCTTTGGTGAAGTGGGTGAAGAATTGGCCTCTCCTAGCAGTTGGAGGTGTGATACTCGTCATTGTTCTCGCTGTGCTGTTGAAAGTATGTGGGATCAGGTGATGGATCGTTTCCTCAATTGCAATCATGGGATGTCCTAGTTGGGGGGGGGGGTGGGGGGGGGGGGGGGGGGGGGGATACAAAAGACCCGGCCCCGGAGCGGCGGACTGAGTAACACAGGGAGGAAGATGAAATGAAAAGA
>JAICIM010000391.1 GCA_025928885.1 Ktedonobacteraceae bacterium
GCGGTCTGGCCTTTGCGCAAAAGAAGCCTGAGTATGTCGCGCACACGATGGCCGAGTTTACGCAACCGCGCTACGGCGTCGATATACTCAAGGTCGAAATGCCGATCAATCCCGCGTTCCTGGCCGGGAGCCGCGCCTTTAAAGATGAGGGAACAGCCTATACGCGTCAGGAGGCCCTTCAGCATTTTCGCACGGCAGCTCAGGCCACCACAAAGCCCTTTATCTATCTCAGTGCCGGGGTCACAGACGAGGTATTTTGTGACATGCTGGAGCTGGCTGCGGAGGCTGGTGTACGCTACTCCGGCGTGCTCTGCGGTCGTGCCACCTGGCAAGGCGGCATCGCAGCCTATGCTCACGGCGGTATCTCTGAGCTGGAACGATGGCTACAAGAAAGAGGAGTGCGCAACATTCAAGCGATCAATGAAGCAGTGCAGAAGGGTGCGGTCCCCTGGTGGGAGGTAGAAGCGCTTCCTTAATCATTATCGCGCATTGCGCAAAATACAAGCAATGCGCGATAAAGTCGCGCGGCTACGAAAGAATTTTGTAGAAGTAGACGGTACCGTCGAGGGTGCCGGTTGCGCTGAGGGCATAGGCGGGAATGATGCCGACTTCCTGGTACGCTAAACGGCGATAGAGGCGTTCGGCGTTGTCGCTCTGGCGCGTATCGAGGACAAGCAAGCTCCGTCCACGTTCACGAGCTGCCTGCTCAACCGCGTGCATCAACGCCTGCCCGATACCGCGACGGCGCTGGCTCTGATGCACAAAAAGCTTCTGCACCTCCGCTCGATGCAATCCATTCGGGCGCATGGCAAGTTCAAGCTGGACCGAACCAACGATCTCATCGGCATCAGATGCCACCAGCAAGACGCGGCTCCCGTCAGCCACGCTCTCAAATGCTGCCTGCCAGTAGTCTCTCGCCTCTTCCTCGCTCAAGGGCGGCAGAAAGCCAACCGAGGCACCCGATGCAACCGTATCCTGAAGCAGCGCAACCAGTCCGGGCAACATGCGTGCCTCGTCTTCGGCGTTGACAGTCTCAATCGCAATAGGGGCAGAGTCAACCATTATATACAACTTTCCTTTGGCTACAATTTCATCAGAGATCTTACAAAAAATTAAATGGCGCTGCATTTGAGGAATTAAATGGAGCACTGTTTCTCCCATATTCTCACTCAAATGAAGTGAGCCTCACCCGACCTGGTGGGGCAAGCTCTTCTCCTATGAGCTTTATCTATATACAGTGAGAGCAGAAGTAACCCCTTCAAGCGGAAACCCTCCAAATTTTGTGTCAGGTTTTTCCCCGAAGTTGCGATACGCATGGTAGACAATCCCTTCTATCGCTAATATATAATAGAATACAGGCAAGGAAAAGTAAATGGTATTGACTTCATCGCAAAACACTCCTGTACATCGCTCTATCGAAACAAAATTTTTCAGCGAACGCACTCGCCTTGTACGCCTTTGCATGCGTTTGACAGGTAATCCTGATGCTGCCGAAGATCTTGCGCAGGAGACGCTGCTCGAAGCATGGCGCAACCTCGATAAGTTTCATCAAAAAGACGAAGATCAGGCCGAAAACTGGTCGAAGTGGCTCTCAGCTATTGCACGCAACATCTGTAAACGTTGGGCGCGAGAGCACTATCAGTATGCTACCCACGTGACTATCCTGGACACTACTCATGATGACGACAACTCTCTGACAGATCTCTTACCCAGCACAGAGAGTATCGAGATTGAGCTTGAACGCGAGGAACTGGCGTGCTTGCTGGATCGAGCGCTAGGGCTGTTACCGCCCTCAGTACGGGATGTGCTGATTGAGCGTTATATTCACGAATCATCGCATCACGAAATCTCTGAGCGTCTGGGCTTGAGTGAAGATGCACTCGTACAACGCCTGTATCGTGGTAAGCTGACCCTGCGCCGTATTATCTCGACACAATTCAGTGCTGAAGCCGCAGATTTTGGTATCTCTATAGCCGCAGATAACCAGGCACAACTGGCAACGCGCATCTACTGTCCCCTCTGTGGCAAAGGGCAATTGATCAAATATTATAATTCAGTCGATAATATAACAGGTTTTACCTGTCCTAAATGCATGCACATCTCCGCATGGCTTGATGAAATTCAACAGCTTAAAAGCTTCAAATCTCTTCTGAACCGTCAAATTTCACTCCTGAGAGATCACTGCTGGGGAGCCATCAACGGTTCACAAGTACTCTGCTTTAAATGTAGACAACCAGCGCAGTTTACTGTGTGCCACCTTCAGGATGTTGCTCACATTGATGGCCCGGTTCATTATCCGGCTACCTATCTCTCGTGTCTCCATTGTGGTCACATAGAAACCAATGGCCTTCCTCATCTTACCCTTGATACACGCGAAGCACATCAGTTCTGGCGTAAACATGCACGGATGCAGTGGCTGCCAGAACGTGCAATCGATTTTGCCGGTCGCCCCGCCCTGGTGAGCAGCTTTCGGAGCATGGTTGACGCTGCGCAACTCGATGTGATTATCGATCAAGCGACATTGAAAATACTCAGCATCCACGAACGCTAATCCTCTCAATCACCACTATAATAGGAAATATGATGCGAATTTTAAAGATAAAACGTTTATTACCATCTACACTATTACTAACTGTATTAGTGATGGGGCTGGCCGAAGTAAGCTTCGTACCATCTGCCCATGCAGCAACGCTAGCGTCCCAGGCAGCACCTGTGCTGGGAGATCCGCACGAACTCGAAAGCTTTCTGGACGGGGTGCTGAACATGCAGCTACAGGCAGATCATATTCCCGGTGCAGCCGTCTCGGTCGTCAAAGATGGGCGGCTTCTGTTCGCCAAAGGCTATGGAGATGCAAATATCTCACAGCAACAGCCGGTTGAGGCAGACAGGACGGTGTTCCGTGTTGGCTCAGTCAGCAAGCTGTTCACCTGGACTGCCGTCATGCAGCTTGTGGAAGAGGGCAAGCTGGACCTGCACGCCGATATCAATACCTACCTCAAGACATTCAAAATTCCAGCCACCTATCCACAGCCAATCACTCTGGAGAATCTGTTAACCCACACATCAGGCTTTGAGGATAGTATGAATGGCATGATGGTCAACAATGCAGACGAGCTAACCCCACTGGGTATATGGTTGCCCGGTCATATCCCTACACGCATCTATCCACCAGGGATGGTGACAACCTACTCAAACTACGGAACGACACTGGCAGCGTATATCGTCGAGCAGGTCTCAGGGGTAAAATTTGAGCAGTACATTGAGCAGCACATCTTTCAACCGTTAGCTATGACGCACAGCAGCTTTCGTCAGCCATTGCCAACTCAGCTCGCCGGGCAGCTGTCGCAGGGGTATACCTACACCAACGGGGCATATCGCGCAGAGCCTTTTGAAAATATCGAGGTTGCGCCTGCTGGTGGCCTGAGCACAACAGTGACCGATATGGCGAACTTTATGATCGCCCACCTACAAAACGGGCGCTTTGGCAATCAGCGCATCCTGCAAGAAGCAACGGCTCGGGAGATGCATCAGCAGCACTTTACCGACGATCCTCGCCTACCTGGCATGGCTTACGGTTTCTACGAAGCGAACATCAATAATCAGCATCTGATTGAGCATGACGGAGACACTACCTTGTTCCAGGCATTGCTGGCTTTGTTGCCTGAGCAGCACGTAGGAGTGTTTGTCTCTTTCAACCATGTAGGAGGGTCAGCACAGTACGAAACGTTTATGCAAGCGTTTATGAATCACTACTTTCCGGCTTCCAGTGTACATACACCTCGGGTCTCTGCTGACTCCAGCACTCGCATCAGTCAAATCGTGGGGAGCTATCAGGAAACGCGACGCAACGAAACCTCGTATCTGAAGCTGTTCAATCTGTTCAAGATGGATGAAGTGAGCGACGCTGGCAACGGACAAATCACCGTCTCGACGGGTGATGGAGCAATAAATTTAGTGGAAGTGGCACCCTGGGTTTTCCACGAAGTTGCAGGACAGAGAAGCATCGTTTTCCGCAGCGATGACAAAGGAATCTGGATGTTTCTTGACGATGATCCCCTGGGAGGGTTTGAGAAGGTTCCCTGGTACGAAACGCCGCTTTTCCAGATGATACTCCTCGCTGTCTGCCTACTGCTCTCTCTAGGTGCATTCCGAGACGGGTTACTACGCTTCTTACGCTCTATACTTGGACACAAGCAGGGCGGCAACGTTCCAAAGAAGAGCATCAGTGCAACAGTAGCCCTCTGTTTGAGCTGGGCCTTTAGCGTGCTGAGCATTAGCATTGTGATCGGGTTCATCGTGTTGTTCACCACAGATATGCCAGCAATCGCCTTTGCACCTCTCCCACTGCTGTATGCCATCGTCGTTGCGAACCAGGTCTCGATCGCTCTGGCTACGATGATGCTCATCTGTGCAGTATGGCAGTGGGTGAGGCCAACCTGGAACCTGGGCCAGCGTGCCTACTACACGCTGCTGACGTTGGCGGCTATCAGCTTTGTGGCTGATCTGGCTTTCTGGAACCTGACAAAGTGGCCGGGATGAGCGCTGCGCTCATCGACGAGAGATTTACCAGCACGATCAAGAGCAACATGCCTCCAATGCCGAGCCACTGGCTCCATTGGAGGCAGAGCCACGATACTCTCTCAGAGAGCACGATTTTTCCCGCTATAGGGGAAGAAAGCTGTAAAACAGATGAAATTCTTTTTCATTCCTCAAATTTAGCGCCGTTTAATTCCTGGAATGGCTGGCTACAATGACGCAAGCACTTCTCCATAGAACTCGCGGATATAGTCTTGAAAAGCGGCCATCCCGATGAGGCAGGCCCAGCTCGCTCTGGCAAGCTCTGCGTGCCGCTTCTCTACCGCCGCAATGGCTTTTTCTGGTTGCCCCGCCGCCAGTTCGTCCAGTGTTGTGTGAATCGCCTCAAAGCCGTAGCTCGCCTCTCTCATCAGGGCAACCACCCGGAGACGGCGCATTTGCTGCTCGTCATAGAGGCGATAGTGGCTGCTTTTGTCGCGTATGGGTTGCAACAGCTCCTGCTGCTCCCAGAAATGCAGGGCCGAGACGCGCACACCAACCTGTTTCGCGGCCTCCCCTACGCGCAACTGTTGTGCCGAACGAGTATTGGTCAGAGGAACGGGTTGCGCTGCCAGTGTGCGCAAAGCCGCCAGCGTTTGTTCAACCTGCTGGCGCTTGCTGGCAAGTTCCGCATGGCGCTCGTCGATCAGGGCCAGCGCGGCTGCTAGCTCCTCTGAATGAACCGCTTGCATAATTGCTCGTGTCCGCAGCCAGCCATAACCACCAACCAGGCTCCGCGTAGTCTTGAGCGCAACGAGATGCTGCCGTGTATACTGTCGATAGCCCTCTCTATTGCGTTTCGCCATTGGAATAAAACCGTCCGCTTCATAATTGCGTACCTGTTGCACGCTGATCTGTCCGGCACGCGCCAGATCGCTGGTCCGCAAATTGCGCTCAGGCTCCATCTAAAACCCTCATATATTACTAGAGACTTCCTTGATCTAACCTTTCCTTTTATACCACATCACGCAACCCACCTTGCCAAAATCCTCTCTCATCCCCTTGACATATTTACAAGAAGCATTTATAGTATATCCATACCCCCTGGGTAGGGGTGTAGATGAATCAATAGGATACTAGCGAACACAAAGGAGCAGGGCAATGCACCCTCTCGACCATCACACAACTGAGGCTACGCCAGATGAGAGGCACAAGCCACAACATACGCATGGAGCCGCGCAAGGCAGCGAACATATGCACCATACGGCAATGAGTACGGCGCATGGGATGCAACACGATCAGCATAGCGGACATGCCGGGCATAGCGCCGCCATGTTCCAGCGCCCATTCTGGATCAGTCTCGTACTGACTATTCCCATCGTCATCTATGCCGAGATGATTCAGGCGATTTTCCACTATCAAGCGCCAGCCTTTCCCGGTTCATACTGGCTCGCGCCGATCCTGGCAAGTGTCATCTACTGGTATGGCAGCTGGGTCTTTCTCAAAGGGGCTTTCGACGAACTACGCGTGCTGCGGCCCGGCATGATGACGCTGGTCACGCTTGCCATCTCAACGGCCTACTTCTACAGTCTGGCGATCAGCTTTGGCCTGCTCAACGGCATGCCCTTCTACTGGGAACAGGCGACGCTGACCACCATTATGCTGCTGGGCCACTGGATGGAGATGCGTGCGGTTGGCAGCGCTCAGAGTGCGCTCAACGAGTTGGCGAAGTTACTGCCGGACATGGCCGAACGTATCGCACCCGATGGCTCGACGCAACAGATACCAGCAAGCGAGCTACGTGAAGATGATCTCGTTCTGGTGCGCCCTGGTGGACAGATTCCCGCCGATGGACGCGTGGAAGAGGGTAAGAGCCAGCTCAATGAGAGCATGATCACCGGAGAATCGCGTCCGGTGGGCAAGCAGGCCGGTGATGAGGTGATCGCGGGAACAGTAAACGGCACAGGATCATTGCGCATACGAATCACGCGTACAGGTGAGCAGACGATGCTGGCCGGGATTATGCGGCTGGTGGCAGAAGCTCAAAATAGCCGCAGCCGCACACAGGCGCTGGCAGATCGCGCCGCCTTCTGGCTCACCCTGGTTGCGCTGGGGGTCGCCATCATTACCCTGATCGCCTGGACTATTGCACAGGGCTTCGACAATACAACTGTCGAACGTGTCGTCTCGACGCTGGTTGTCGCCTGCCCACACGCGCTGGGACTGGCAATTCCGCTGGTGATTGCGATTACCACGACGCTCTCAGCGCGAAATGGCATCCTGGTGCGCGACCGGCTGGCGCTGGAACA
>JAICIM010000086.1 GCA_025928885.1 Ktedonobacteraceae bacterium
AGTCGCGCGGCTACGAAAAAATGTTGCCGTTTTTTATTGGGCTTGATATTGTTCGTCGCTGACATGCTCAAGCCAGTCAACGGCCTTGCCATCGAGGCGTTCCTGAATGGCAATGTGTGTCATAGCCGTAGTTGGCGCGGCACCATGCCAGTGTTTCTCGCCTGGGGGAAACCAGATCACGTCACCCGGGCGAATCTCTTCAATTGGGCCGCCCCAGCGCTGCGCCCGACCACAGCCAGTCGTGACGATCAAGGTCTGGCCCAGCGGATGAGTGTGCCAGGCGGTGCGAGCGCCCGGCTCGAATGTGACGCTGGCTCCTGCGACGCGGGCGGGTTCGGGAGCCTCCATCAAGGGATCAAGGCGGACGGTGCCAGTAAAGTACTCGGCGGGTCCTTTGCCAGAAGGTCGCGAACCATTCTTTTTGATATCCATATGTTGTCCCTTCTTGAAGAAAAGTTCAGCTTATCTGCAAACGTGTTCTTCGTCTGATGGTAATTATAGGCGCGTGATCGTCAAGGATGGTAGAAGAATCGTTGCAAATGATTGTCTAATTCTGCAAAGCTCGCCTTGATACGCTCCATAGGCCGCTTGAAGTGCCTGCATCGACTCATGAAACGCCGCCGCCCTGCGCATCGTAGCAGACACTGAGCTTACCCCGTTTCAGTAATGTTGAGGAAAAGATGGCGCAGTCAGCGCAGGAACGTCTTGAGCTTCGTAATCTCTTCGCGAGATTGTTCAAGCTCATTTCTCATTTGCAGCAGCTCCTGGCGCGAACGTTGGAAGCGCGACAAAAAATTGTTGAGCGAACTTGACACCTGCCAGAGTACGTTATCCCTCGTCAAAGGAACGCGGGCATCGAAATCGCCATTGGCCACGCGCGTATTCGTCTCAACTATTTTCTGAATACTGGCCTCCAACTGCTCTTTCTGTTGAGCGGTGATCTCTGCATTGATGGCGAGGGCATGCTCAAGTTTCGCAATCTCTTCGGCGCGATCGGCCCGCCTGATAGCATGGACGGTACCGGTGACCCAGAGATAGGCCACGATCGAGACAATCAGCTGACTGAGGATAATCGGCGTCACGATACTGACAAAAGAGACTTTGAGGATAGCATTTAACTCTGCACTATGGGGCATGTAGAGCATAGTATAGAGGGTGAAGAGGCTATTGCCGATGGCGACCACAAAGACCCACCATGCAGGCAGAAGTGAAACGGCGCACATCAGTGGTAGCACCAGGATGCTGAACACGGGCAGCACAGCCGGGCTTAAACCGCCGGAAGTCGTTAAAATATCTGACACGGGGCTGATAGTAATCGCCATCACGATAATAATCCCGGCCAGTGTGACGTGACCCATGCGATTGAGCGCAATTGCTCCAAAGATAGCCAGTAGTCCGAAGCTGAGGATGACGGTCAGGAAGAGATTGGTGCCTCGGAAGGCGGCAGGTAGAGCGGAGATACACACAACGAGAACAGCCAGCGCGATCTGGCTGCCTGTCCGCCCACGGCGAAAGCGCTCCCTCTGCTCAAACGAGGCAGAAGGGGATGGTTCTGGGGGAGAGGCGATGCGATACCATCCCCGAAAGAGCTTGCCAGTGTGATTCGATTCGACCAGTGAGACGGACACATCCAATGTATCCTCAGAGAAGTTTCTCATTACACACCTTTTCAAAAATATAAAGAACGGTTACATAAGCATCTTCCCCAACATCGTGACTTCCACCTTCTATCCAGTAGTAACCCTCCACATCTATCCCAGGCCAAATACCAGCTTTGCGATAGAATGAGTATACGGTCCATATATTTCATTGTCAATTTTCATTGTATATCTATGAGAAATTTCACCTCACAGAACAGTACTTTTGTGTTAAAATCTTCACCACTTCTTTTTTAGCAGAGAAAGAACAATTCGATATAGTAAGTGACAATTTTTTTAGCAGCAGGAAACCTGCTGCCAGCAGCACATAAGTGCTAGTCACCTCAACTGCATTATGGTATACTTTTGCGTGTATCTTATTTGTTCACATCTGTTCTCTGCCCCTAACACTAACAAAACGCCATCATAGATAGGTTGTTTTACACTCAGTTCAGGCGCAAAAGAGAGGTGGTAATATATGGGCAGGACAGTATGATAGTAGTTATATGAGTGATGGAAGGTATGAACAACCAGCAGCGTAGATCTCTTGTCCAACTCCTGCTCCGCATCCCTGGCATAGAGATCTATATGACACGGACCACACTCCTCATAGGTATTCCCAATACCCATAGCCTGTCTCGTGACGAAGGAAATACCCAAAACGACATCACTATGCTCGTCTCGCAACTCAGCAATATTTTTCTCAATGACACGGGAGAATGGGCTTTACAAATTTTGATCGAGAATGCACGCTGGCGGATCAGTGGCACAACGCTTGACGGAGAGCTGGCAACACTGCAACAACAGCTCATCGCTCAACACCAGCATCCAGACACGCCTCCTGTTTCAGCGAGACCAACACCTCGACCCTCACCCGGTCCCACGCCAGCAGACAAAAATCTCATTACCATCTTCTACTCTTATGCACCGGAAGACGCATATTATTGCAGAGAACTGGAAAAGCATTTAGCGCTTTTGAGGCGACAGAAGATCATTCGCAGCTGGCACGGTCTCGATACGCAGGCAGGAGCCGCCAGGCCCGATGAAACGAACAGAGCGCTTGAGGCCGCCGATATTGTGCTTCTACTGGTGAGTCCTGATTTTATGAACTCCGATCAGCTCTATGAGGAGCAGGTGTTGCCAGCCCTGGCACAACGCGAGGCCGGAACAAGCGTCGTTATTCCGATCATCGTCCGCGATGCAGACGGGTGGAAGAACAGCGAGTTTGGCAAGCTCTTTGCCCTCCCACGCGATGGGAAGTCCGTCAAGGCGTCGGGCAATTCCGATGCAACTTTTACCTCCATTGCTAAAGATATTCGGGACGTTGTGGAGCGGTTGAAAGATGAGTATAGAGAAGTACTCACTGAGGACAAATAAGCGGGCGTATTTTTACCGCTTTTTCTGGTAGGCTGGAAATCGGTAAGAAGATGCTCGTTTTGTTGTAATATTTGCACAACAACCTGGATGAGATGAAAGGAATGCAAACATGGGAACGACTTTTAGCAAAGCTCAACTCATGAGCGAATTGAAGCAGGAAAATACTGACTGGCAAGCGCTGCTGGATGCTATTGGTGAGGCCAATATGACACAGCCAGAGGTCGCTGGGGGCTGGTCTATCAAGGATATCGTCGCACACATAACTGAATGGCGGCGCAGAACGGTAAAACGCTTCCAGATAATACGGAATCCCAATGTGGATCTTACGCCACACTGGCCCAAAGCATTACAGGATGATGATGTTGATAAAATCAATGCCTGGTTTTACGAAGTCAACCGGGATCGTCCACTCACAGATGTCCTTGACGATTCGCGTGAGGTCATTCAGCAATTGATAGATGCGATTGATGCCCTCTCTGATGATGATTTCCAAGATCCGCGCATTGTCGCATGGCTGGATGGGGAGCAGTTAACCGGTGCATATCTCTTTGGCCACTTTCACGAAGAGCATGAGGCGGATATGCGGGCCTGGCTAGACAGAGTGAAAAGCTAGGCGTAAACCTCACAGTAGCGAGGGAAAGAGGGGTACTGGCATTGCCTTCGCATGCTATACTCTAGAAAAGAACGTTCTTCACCTCCTATTATCGAATATTTCAGGGGGAATGAGAATTTCGATGTAAGGGAGGATTTTGGATGAATCTTTGGATAAATGGGGCATGATTTTATCATGCCCATACAGTTTTTGCTCATTTACTAGCTATTTGCCAATTTTGCTATTTTTCCATAGAATAGCCGGGCTATCCGAATCCAGATCATATTGACAAAGGGTAGGGCGATCCAGACATAAAAAATACGACTTGGAAAAGTTTGAAAATAGGGGAAGAAGAGCAGAAGCATGGTCAGCAGAAGAAAAGTTGGGATGGTAGAGACGCCAATGAAGCGAGATAGATAGTGACGAACTTTTTTATCCTTCGCAACAAGGCGGTGATTGGCGAAGGCATAAATCCAGAGGAGTAACGAGGAATAGCCACACCCGGCCAGAACAACGGTGTAGATAATGACGGCCTCCGGGAACTGAGAAAATTTCAGGAGGTTGGAGACGACGGGGAAGAAGGCGACAAAGGCGAGAAATCAGCTCCCCTTTTTTCCTTTTCTTTGTTTAATAAATTATGAGAAACGCCTGTTCTACTGAAAGGCCGCGCCCCTCCTGCCAGGCAGAGGCGAAGACCTCTTCATCAAGCAGACGACGAGCAGCGACAACTGCAGAAACATAGTCGGCTCGTTCAACAGGAGGCAGCGGCGCACCAAGCGCTTCCCGCAACGCTTCCGCCATGCCCCAGAGCCGCACCGCCCGGGCTGAGTCGGCCTGTGCAGCTACGACAGGTGCCAATCCCTCTAACCCGATGGCAAATAATTCTCTCTGATCGAGTTCTTTCGCCAGCGTCAGGCTTTCTGTAAAAAGCGGGCTGGCAACGGTCAGATCGCCCCGCGCCGTCTCCACTTTTCCCAGCAGAGCAAGCGCTTCGGTTATCCCCTCTCGATAGCTCATCTCGCGATAGAGGTGCAGACCCTCTTCCACCCACGTTCGGGCGGCGGCAACATCGCCATGTTTGAGCGACACCGCGCCAAGCAGCAGAACAGTGACCGCCGTCCCTTCTTTATCGCCGATTTCCCGGTCGAGCAAGAGTCCCTGCGTGAGCAACGCGCATGCTTGCTCCTGATCGCCCTGGGAAAGAAACAGGGTCGCGCCCGTCTGGGTGAGGGAGGCAGCGATGCCTCGTTGATTGGCAAGCTCTCTGAAGAGGGTCAGGCTCTCCTCAAACGCGGTGGCGGCGCTGGCATATTCTCCCTGTTTGATGTTGAGCAGGCCAAGCGCAAAGAGCGACCAGGCGATACGATCCGGGTTCTCAAGCTCTCTATAGAGGGCAAGATCCTCTTCCATCAAGACGCGGGCCATTGCGAAATCGGCCTGTCGCCACGCAGCGATACCAAGCCGATTGAGCGAGAGGGCGATGCCGCGCTTGTCTTGCAGTTCGCGAAACAGGGCCAGGCTCTCCTGAGCCAGATGAGTGCTACGCTGATAGTCACTCTGCATCGAAGAGAGGCGGGCCGCAACCAGCAGCGCCTTTGCATGCACGGTTGGGGCCACTCCCGAGCTGCCACGCAACGCCCGTTCTAAGAATGTCAGCCCCTCGTTGCGATAGCCGCGCACGACCCAGAAGCGCTCCAGCGCCGATGCAAGGCGTAACGCCAGCGTTGTCTGTCCGGTATCAGTTTCAGCCGCTAAGAACCGGTGCAACGCGGCCCGCAAATTGTCATGCTCCTGTTCCAGACGATTGAGCCAGGAAGTGAGCAGTGGCCCATCCAGTTCCAGCACCGCCTCCTCCGCAAGCTGCAAAAAGTGTTCTGCATGCCACTGATGCGCCTCTGTAGCCTCGCCGCTGCCAGTCAGCATTTCCAGGCCATATTCACGAATCGTCTCCAGCATCAACAGACGTGGCTCCGAGCTACCTGCATCTATTTGCTCAGCGGGGCGCAACAAGCTCTTATCGACCAGCGAGGCGAGGTCATCTATGGCGTTGCCGGTTCGGTCGCACATAGCCTCGGCACACGACAGGGCGCACCCACCAACAAATACCGCGAGCCAGCGAAAGAGCCGCTGCTCCTGCACACTGAGCAGTTGATAGCTCCATGAGATGGTATTGCGCAACGTCTGCTGTCGCGCCGGCACATCGCGTGCGCCACCTGTGAGCAGGGCCAGAGGTTTTCCCAGGCGAGCGAGCAGCGTTTGGGGCGAGAGCAACTTCATGCGGGCAGCGGCCAGCTCGATCGCCAGCGGCAACCCATCCAGACGCACGCAGATCTCTACAATCTCTCTGGCATTCGCCGCCGTCAGGCGAAACTCCGGCTTCACCGCCTGTACCCGCTGCACAAAGAGCGCAATTGCAGAACAACTCGTCAGTTCCTCCAATGGGGGAAGATGCGCGGGATCGGGCAGTTCCAGCGGCGGCACGGCAAACTCGTACTCGGCCCGCACATGCAGCACCTCGCGGCTCGTCACCAGTATTTTCAGTCCCTGGCACGACGCAAGGAGATTGCCCACCAGTTCGGCGGCACCTATCACCTGCTCAAAGTTGTCCAGCACTAAGAGGACAGGTCGCCGTTGCAGCGTTTCCAGCACACGCGCCATGAGGTCCCGTTCTGCTCCGTCGCGAATGCCAAGCACCTGCGCGATAACAGGCAGAACCAGCAGGGGATCAGTGATTGGGGCAAGCGAGACAAAAAAAACGCAGCCCGCAAACACGGCACGCAGCCCGCCAGCTACCTGAAGCGAGAGGCGACTTTTGCCGCTGCCACCCGGTCCCGATAGAGTCACCAGCCGCACATCGTCGCGGCGCAAAAGCGTCTCGATATGCGCCATCTCATCCTCGCGGCCAATAAGCGCCGTTGGAGGCACCGGGAGGATGTCAGCACGGGTATCAAGCGTCTTGAGGGGAGGGAAATCGGCAGGCAACCCGGCTATTACGACTTGATAGAGGCTCATCGATTGCTCAAAATCTTTGAGGCGATATTCGCCAAGATCGCGGAGACTCATCCCCTCTATCACCTCGTCCACAACAAGATCGCGCGTCGTACTGGAAAGCAGCACCTGTCCACCATGCGCGGCGCTCATGATGCGTGCGGCACGGTGGACATCCAGGCCCACATAGCCTTCGGCGACACGCGAAGGCTCCCCGGTATGCAGCCCCATGCGAACCCGCACCTGCACACCTTGCGGCCAGGAATATGCGGCAAGGGCGCGTTGTGCCGCTACGGCTGCGGAGAGCGCATCGCAGGCGCGGACAAACACAGCAAAAATAGCATCGCCCTGTGTATCGACCTCGAAGCCTTGCCACTCCTGTAGAGCTGCGCGTAGTAGCGTGCGGCACGAGGCCAATAGTTCGCCGTATCCGTCGCCAAGCTGGCGCAACAGCCGTGTGGACCCCTCAATATCCGTAAAAAGCAGCGTGATGGTGCCTGCTGGAAAATCACGCACGCCGCACCTCCTGGCATCTCGCAAGTTGTGAACAGGTCCATTGTACGACAAATCGTGTACCAATATCCCTTTGATGAAAATGAAAAAAGTTGGAAAACAATCCCTGTTCGGGACTGTTTTCCAACGTGCAGGCTGCTTTTGTTTAAGAGCGGAACGATCAGTTCATGCGTTCAGCTTAATAGCTAGAGCGGATTGCGCACTCGGCTGATTTACCGTCACATGAACAATATGGCCGTTTGCGTCATAGTTCCAGCCTATGCCACTGCTCGCCTGCTGCAATGGCTGTCCGTTAACCGTGACGCTGCTCGGCGCGGCCTTGACGTTGATGAGATTGACCGCGTACTGCCGTTGCGTCGGTTGTTGCGCATACTGCCCCTGAGCGGCCCCAATCTGCACGGTCGCTTGATTTTGCGAATAGCTGATACTCGTCAGGGCGTAATTGTTGTGCTGGTAGTCCAGTCCCTCACCGCTGTCTTCATAGAGTGTAAACGAACCGTCCGCTCCTGTAAAGACATCGAGCGTCAGTGGATTGACACTCTTCTGCGTCGCATAGTCCATCGCGGGCTGTGAGGGCAGGATACCACCGGCTTTGACGAAGACCGGCATCTTTGTGAGATCGTCGCTGATCGTCTGCGTGCTCGGTCCGGTATAGGTCTTGTGGGTGAACATGTCAGTCCATGAACCGGGAGGGAACCAGACCGACGTGGAGCCTGTGGTCCCTGGCGTGGTGATCGGCGCAACCAGCATCTGATCCCCCAGCATATACTCGCGATCAAAGGCGTAGGCTTCTGGCGCTTCGGGATAGGTGAGGTAGAGGCCGCGCACCATCGGCAATCCGGTGCTATAGGCTTGCCAGGAGAGCGTATAGAGGTACGGGATCAGCGCCTCGCGGAGCTGCATAAACTGCTCTGCCGGGACGCGGGCCGAATCGTCGTAATCCCAGGGGAGACGGTCGCCATGATCGGAGTGCAGGCGGAAAATCGGCTGAAACGTTCCCAGCTGGACCCAGCGCACGTACATGTCGTCGTCGAGGTGCTTACCGGCAAAGCTGCCGATATCATGGGTGACATACGCCTGTCCGACGTTGCCCTCTTTCTGCGTGAACGCCGACTCGAAGCTCAACATTTCCCAGGTCGGTTGGGTATCGCCGGTAAACTGAACGGTGGTGCGATGGTTGGACCAGGGGCCGCTGGGGACGGTGTAGCCATCGTTGGCATAGTTACGATAGCCCGATCCCATGCGCGAGAAGGCGAAACCGCGCAAGCCCTGATCGGTGGCGTCTTTGGCATAGAGATAGTTAATCCAGCCATCGGGGTTGAGGCCGTTCATCGAAACCCCGCTGGCGTCGCAGCACCAATCCAGCCACCAGAAACGGACCCCTTGCTTGTCAAAGGGATGATGCAGGTTCATATACGAGGTCGCCTGCGCCTGATTGCCCCAATCCCAGACATAAGAGTTGTTCCCAACAGAGGTCAGGCCGCCCGCCGTTGCGTTTGTGCTGGCGAATTGTGGATCGTCGCCCTGAATGCTGGAATGGATATTGAGCGTGACGTGCAGCCCCTGACCCTTAGCCCAGTTGAGGAAGCCCTGCGAATCGGGGAAGAGGCTGGTATTCCAGTTCCACCCATTCCATTGCGCGGGTGCCTTCCAGTCGGTATCGACCACCAGGGCATCGAGAGGAACATGTTCGCTACGAAACTTGGGCAAAATGGTCTGCTCGTAATCGGTATCTTTATAGGCAAAGTAGCGGGAGAACCAGTTGCCGAAGGCCCAGCGTGGCAACAGTGGCGCGGCCCCCGTCAGTTGGGCGAGAGCTTTCAGCGCCTCCTGATATTGATGTCCATAGCCAAAGAGATAGCCGTCCTGATAGGCGACAGTGGGGGTGGGACGCGGCGTGGGCCAGTTTTTCGTGTCCCATAGAGCCGTCTGGCTATCATCGAGCAGATACCAACCATCCCGGCTCAACAGGCCATTATTCAAGGTCGAGGCATCGCTCATCTGATCCAGGCTACGCTCCCAGCCGCCCAGGTTCGCGGGGATCATCAGCGGCGGAGTCGCACCCGGCGCGGTGAGGGCAATGGCATCGATGTTGACGCGACAACTATCGCTACTGCCACAGCTCAACGCAACGGTATTATCGCCCGCCTTGAGATGGATCGTCTGCGTGAGAGTGTTCCAGGAGTCCCAACCCATCGTGGGAGCAAAGGTCACAGTACTCGTCTGGCCGCCATTGACGCCCAGGCTTAATGTGCGAGAGGTGACCTGACCGTCGCTGGCACGGAAATTGGCATAATGGACGCTCAGCACAGCGTCGCCATCCTGCGCGACATTGTGGACCGTCCAGGTGGTTGTGGCTCCGGCCTGCTCATAGCCTGCGACAAAGCCTGTCCCCAGGAAGCCGGGATGATTGGAGGCAACGGTAGTGCCACCAGTCAGAGCTGCGTTCTCTCCCTGGCAGATCTGGCCCTGCACGCAGGTCTCCTTGATGGTGAGCGCATCGATGTTGACATTGCAGCTATCACCGGCGTTGCAGGCAAGAGCGATGGTATTATCGCCAACTTGTAGTGGCACGGTTTGCTGAACTGTTCCCCAGGTATCCCAGTCGGCGGTCGTGGGGAAGGTCAGCTGGCCGGTTTTGGTGCCATTCACATAGAGGCTGAGCGTGCGCGGTATCGCCTGTCCATCGCCGCCGGTTGAGTTGGCATAGCGGATGGAGAGCGTCTGATTACCGCCAACCAGGACATCGTGAAGCGTCCAGGTAGTAGTTGCGCCCTGCACGCCGTAGTCGGCGACAAAGCCGGTGCCACTGGCGTTTTTGTGATCGGATCGTATCACCTCGCCGCCGCTCAAGGTGGCATTCTCCCCTTCACAGAGCTGGGAGAACATACAGGGCGTCATGGACGCCTGACCCCAATCAGGAATGATCAGGGGAGATTGCGGCGAGATGAGCGACCCGCCTTGCAGTTTAACGGTGACATTGTTAGGCGAAAACGGGCCGGAATTTTCTTTGTAACGCAGGACGAGATCGGCGGTCTGAATTTCACGCCAGCCATTGACGACGCTGGTGGTATAGGCAGGAACGGGAAAATTGCGATTGATCGCGTTAAACGTCGTCGCATCCTGAAACTTGCCATCAGCGGCGTATTCGGCACGTACCAGAATTGGCGTCAATACCGTGAAACGTGCGTTGCCATCGATGACCGTGCCTGACAGCGATGCGGCTCGGGAAACGGGCGCTGGGGGGAAACAGCCGATACTGACAAGCAGCGCTACGATCAGCACAACAAAGAGACTGTACAGTTGCGGGGATTTTCTGAAGGCAGAAGTACATGCATCTTGCATAAACTGGCTCCATCCTTTACGAAAATGCGTAGAACACCTCTTCCCTACAACTGTAGCAGATTTGTATGATTTATACAATACTGATGAGGTGCGATGATGAAATTTTCCAATCAAGATCAGAAAAACCTACTTTTCTTGTGGTGTGTCTTCAGAGGGAGGAAATTCAAGGGCAATATAGGTCACGTTATCCCAGGCATTGTGGATGCCGATGAACAGGAGCAGGATCGTTGCCGTAGCAATGATGAAGAGCATCGGCGTTGGGTTGGTTGGTAGGAGCAGCGCGGAGGCCAGGAAAGCGGTGTAGGTAACGAAAGGGAGGATGGTATGCCAGATCCAGTCTTCCAGGACCGGTTGATAGTCGTGCTGGTGGCGAGCGCGTCGTAGCACAACACAGACGTAGCCTATCCCCGCCAGACCGAGCAGGCCGAGCAAGATGCTCACGTACCAGAGCGCATGCCAGGGGGCGCAGAACAGAGCAGCAATGAGCAGGGCTGTGCAAAAATAGACAACGCTGGGAGTGTTGAAGGCCGCAAACGCCTCACCGGGCGCCGACACGCGTATTCGCGCAGCCGCCACCAGGGTGGCGACGACGAACATTAAGCCCGTCAATGTTGCCGCAGCGGTGCCGACGATGACATAAAAAGTTTGCCAGATCTCAAGCGATGATAGCCCGGCCTCTTGCATAATGGAGTCCCCTCACAGTGCGAGAAATATGTCCCCATATTATCACATTCCACAGGAATATGTGCTGTGAATTGGCGCACAGTCGAAAAAGGAGAGGCTTGACAGTGAGCTATCACAGGGGGCATCGGCCCCATACGCTGGTTAAATGACCAACGGCGACGAAATCGTCAGCGTGCATCTCAACCAGAGCCTGTTGATAGAGCCTGTCGAACTCCTCATCGGTAATCAGTCCCGGTTGGATGAGCAGAGGCTTGAACTGAGTGAGCATGATGCGATGGTCGTGGTAGAGATCGGCCCACCCATCGGTATGAGCGGAGTTGTTCATCGCGGTCGCTTTGAGAGAGACATCCTGATAGCCAGCATTTTGCAGCAGACCGAGCAAGCCGCTAGACATGCCAAACGTGCGACCATTGGGGGAAAATCCGTACCCGGCCTGCCAGAGTGCTTGAATGCCGAGCGTGTTGAGGGTCTCCAGTGCGAGACTTGATGTGATTCCAGAGTCATCACCTTCTGTGAGGCGCAAGATACCTCCGGGACGCAAGATGCGCAAGCATTCCGCAATAAATGTCGGCCACACTTCACGCCTGAGCACTCCCATCAGGAAGCGGGCATTCACCAGATCAAAAGAATGCTCTGTAAAATCAAGAGGTTGCGTAATATTCATGATGCCGAAACTGGCGTTGGAGCGTTGCTGTGTGCGGGCGCGGGCATTGGCGTATTCAATCATGGCAGAGCTGATATCGACACCGGCAATCTCGCAATCTTGACGTTCAAAGGCTGCATCCAGGACCCAGCCACCAGGGCCACAGGCAAGGTCGAGCACCTGCGCCTTTTTGGGCAAAGGGGGCAAACCCGCCAGCGGCCCTCCCATTGCAGCGGTTACAAGGCGGTCCTGATTGATTAAACGGGCCAGTTCGGCGGAGCTTTCGGGGTCGAAGATATAGGTCTGTTCTGATGCCATCGGGTAGTTCCTTCCACCATAAAGAGGATTGCGCTTTTTCGTTAGTATACCCGAATAAAGGGGTGAACGTCAAAGTATATTTCCCATTTTAGAACGTTTATTTCAAGCATCTTTGAGAGATTGCCATGCTGAGTCGCACTCTATGCTATACTAACCATGTTCCCTCCCCTTGCTCAGGGACGGGACTCAGCCCAACACAGTTGGACGTGCAAAAAGGGAGCGGCTCGCCCATTCCCGTTAACAATGCAGCACAAGAAAGGAGCATCAATGTTCCCCTTCAAAATGGCGCTCAACGCATCTACCCTGTTTCCCTTTCGACTCGATGTCAAGCAACAATTGCAGGTTGCAGCCCAGGCTGGCTATGCAGGCATTGAGTTGTGGATGCGCGATATTGAACAGTATCTTGCCGATGGAGGCGACCTCCAGGACTTGAAGCGATATGGGGAAGCACTGGGAATCTCTATCGTCAACGCCATCAGCTTCTTCACCTGGGCCGATGCGGATGCGGATGTGCGCACACAGGGACTGGTCCAGGCCGAAAAGGAGATGCGGATTCTCGCACAACTGGGGTGTCCAGCAATCGCCGCTCCTCCATTCGGGAATGTGGAACATGTGACGCTGAGCGCTATGGCCGCATGTTTTGCACGCCTCGTGGAGGTTGGGCGCGGGATCGGCGTCGAACCCTATCTAGAGTTCTGGGGACGAGCAAAGCAGCTTTCGACACTTAGCGATGCCCTCTCCGTCGCCCTTCAGAGCGGCCTGCCCGATGTGAAAATACTGCTGGACCCCTATCATATGTATACCGGTGGCAGCGCGATCAACAATCTAGCATACATCAAGGGCGACAATATTGGCATCGTACACGCCAACGACTACCCGGATGACCCCGATCAAGCAACCATTCAGGATAAGGATCGCGTATTCCCGGGCGACGGCATCGCTCCCACCGCTGAGATAGCGCAACTGCTGTATCAAGCGGGGTATCGCGGATATCTATCGCTTGAGCTATTTATCGCTGATTTTGGTGAGCAGTCGGCTCTCGATATCGCAAAGCTGGGTCTGGCTAAAAGTGTGCAGGCGTTCAGCGTTAGCAACGAATGAACCAGAACCATTTTGTTTACATCGTCCAATGCGCCAACCACACGCTGTATACGGGCTATACGGTTGATGTTGAGAGGCGCGTTGCGTTACATAATGCTGGCAAGGGCGCACGCTATACGCGTGCTCACCGTCCGGTCACGCTGCTTGCCTCCTGGATCTTCCCCACGAAGAGCGAGGCGCTACGAATCGAACACGCCATCAAGGCGCTCTCCCGCGCTCAAAAACTTCGCCTGATTGCTGAGCAGCAACGGGGAGATGCCTTTTCCCTTCCTGGCACATCGCGTGCATTCTGAATCACCCACGACATCGGCGTATTGGGGATGCCGCCGATCGATTTGCCATCAAGAAGGAATTTTACCTTGTCAAATAACATTTCGCCAAATATGCCTATTTGTCCAATCTGGCAAAGAAAGATTTGAAATCAGCTCAACATGGCGCCGAATCTGGCGAAGAAAATGCGGTGATGTCATAAATGTCGGGACAAATGTGCAATATTGACAAAAATGAATGTAGGTGTTAGGCTCTGGCGAGAAAAGAATATAAGGACGAGGATTTCTTATGGCTGATCTCAATTCAGAGCGAGAAGAATTGCTTGATATTGCTGCCGTGGCAAAGTTATTGCATATCAGTTCGCGAACGGTCTATCGCATGATAGCAAATGGAAACGGCGAACTGCGGGCAATCAAGATAGGAAGGCGCTGGAGAATCCGGGCCAACGAAGTGGAAAACTACCTGCGCCAGAAGAACGCCCATTCAGCGGATGATCTTCAGAGGCTTGAGCAAATCACGAAAAAAAGAGGAACGCAGCGTCGGCTCAAGCATCTCAGCGGGCAGCGTCCAGTTGAAACGGTATCGGATGAGCAAGAGGGCGAACGAGAAAGAAGGCAGGCGCAAATCGACCTGGATCTCAAAAAACAGAAGCTCGAATTACAGGAAAAACATCTGGAAATCGAACAAAAGCGTATCGATTATGCGCTTCAGACCGCAAATAAAATGCTCACCATGCTCTATCCTAGCATGAATCTGGATGGACAACAAAAAGACCTGCTCTTGCAAGCACTGACGCAAAATCTTTTACAGCCAGGGAATAGCGCAGAGCTTCAACTGACGTTCCCAACAACCAGGAATGGCTATCTCCAGCAATCTGCGGATATCCTCTCGCTTTATGAGAAGATCATTCACCTCAACCCTAACAATGTCCCCGGGTATTTAGGAAAAGGGATCATTCTCTCCAGCTTGCGGCGTCATGAGGAGGCCCTGACTGCCTACGAACAGGCCATTCGCCTCGATCCAAACAATGCTGATACGCACATCAGTAAGGCGGATGTGTTACATAGCCTGCGGCGCTATGAGGAAGCGTTGATCGCTTACGAACAGGGGATTCGCCTTGATCCAGACAACATTCATGCCCACAAGGGGAAGGCAGATGCACTGCACAGCTTGCAACGCTATGAAGAAGCATTGATCGCCTATGAGCAGGTGCTTGGCCTTGACCCAAATAACATCTATATTTATAAAAGTAAGGCGGATGCATTGCACAGTTTGCGACGGTATGAGGAAGCGCTCACGACCTATCAGCAAGTACTCGGCCTCGATACCGGTTATGCCTACGCTTATAAGAGTAAAGGCGATACTCTCAACAGTATGGGACGGTACGAGGAAGCGCTGACTGCCTACGATCAGGCGATACGCCTCGATGCCAGCTATGCTTACGCTTATAAGAGTAAAGGCGATACTCTCACCAGTATGGGGCGTCATAACGAAGCACTGGCCGCTTACGAACAGGCCCGTCAACAAAGTGGTTCGTAGTTGCGCGACGTTATCGCGCCTGGTGGTTCCTTTGTGGATGGCGAGCCAGGCGCGATACAGTCGCGCG
>JAICIM010000393.1 GCA_025928885.1 Ktedonobacteraceae bacterium
GTCGTTCACATACGCTGGCTCGGCGGTTTGCAATGGACCATAGGAGTGACTCGGACCGCTGCCCGTCTCCAGGACCACTTGCAGCGTTGCCTCGCGGGTCGAGAAGCCCAGGAAGAAGGCATAGGCTTTCTCTTTCGTTGTAAAGCCCGTCCTATCCTGAATCACGCTCCAATTTTTATCGACCTGACTCTCGATCAAAAGCTTGACCTGCTGCCTCGATATACTCTTGGAGCCAGACATGATGGCATCCGCCGACGTGCCAGCCGGGAAATAGCGGTCGCCCCCCGTTGCCGTAGCCAGTTTTGGCGTTGGCGTTGGCACAGCAGGATTCAGCGTCGCAACCGGAGTACTCCCCTTCGCCGATGCAGTGGTGGGGGCAAGCGTTGGCGCGGGCATCACATGCGGCATAATGTTCAAGGCCAGCGACTGCGCCGGGGTCGCGGATGGGGATGGTATTATCGTTGCGGTCGCGGCTGGTGATGAAGTTGGGACTTTCGCAGGTAATGATGAGTTGGGAGCGGCCCAACCAATCTTATTCATGACAAATAGAAATACGAGTAGAGAGATTATGGCACCTGCGATGCTGGCTAATTTTACTCTTCTCATCCGTTATTCTCTTGATAGAAATATTGAATCTCATCTCTTTGTTCTTTGTATATGGAAGGAGCGGCCAGTGTCAAGCGCTGCTGCGATTCTGCGTAAAAATAGCGGATTCTAGTAGGAAGAAAGTCTCGTTTGTTAACCTTGCCAAAAAAGAAAAGGCCCGTCGCCCTCACCATTAAGAGCAACGGGAACATACACGACCATCTATAATCTATCTACAAAGAGAATGCATCCCGGCGCTTCGCCAGGCAGCATCAGCTCTCTTATGCAATGGAATGGTTGAGAAGGAGTTGTATTACCTGCTCAACGCCAGCGCAGGAGCCAGCTTCGTTTCGATGAGGCGCACGCCTTTTAACGAGGCTCCATCGAGATTGACGCCATCGAGATTGACTTTGACGAGCACAGCTCCATTGAGGTTGGCTCCGCTCAGATCAGCACCACGCAGATCGGTGCCGTTGAGATAGGCTCCGTTCAGGCTGGCCTGGCGCAGATTCGCTCGACACAACGAAGCATCGCTCAGGTCGGTGCCGCTCAGATCCGCTTTGCTCAAATCTGCATCGCTCAGATCGGCCCGGCTCAAATAGGACCAGACCAGAATGGCCTCGTTCAGATCGGTGCCACTCAAGTTGGTCTCGCACAGATTGGCCTCTTTCAGGTCGGCCTTCTGCAAATTGATCGCGCTCAAATTCCATCCGCTCAGGTCGGCCTGGGATAGATTTGCTCGCCCAAGATTGCAGCGCGTTTGTGGGTGCGTGTGCCGCCATCTATTCCAGATCCCTGCTCCACGCTGAAGCAGCGAAAGATGATATTGATTTGCCATTACTGCATCTACTTTCTACTCTATGCTTCCAACACCATTTTTCTATCAAAAAACCTACATTTCTTGCCCTTCATCGAAACAGCGCATCTTTGCAACGATGCCCGTACCATACTATACCTTTGTGGCATCAGTATAAAGATAGCAGAGCTTTGTTAGATAAGTGTTAGAAAAGTCTTAAATTCAGGTTATCTATTGGGATTGGTCCTATCTCGTTTTGTTAACATACCCATCGTAACGGTTGAAAATGCACCTCTGTTTCAAAGGTCAACCAGAACTCCCATTAACGCACAGGCCAGATCACATCAGCCTTCCAGCGGCCCGCAGAGGCTTCATCCTGCGGATCGGTCCAGTAGATCTCCCAGGGAGCACCAGCCAGCGTATAGCCCTGCTGTTCAACCCAATCCTGCATGGCGACATAGAGCTTGCCCAGTTCGCTATAGGGGCCGATATGTCGGGCCTGCGCGACCAGTCCGCCGGGCAGTTCGCCAATATGAATGGTCTCGGTCTCATCGATTGGTTGGGCCAGCAGCACGCCAACTTCAACGTCGAGCTGCTGTTCATCGATCTGATGGTAGCGGACAAAAGTGGGACCGCCATAGCTCATACCCTGTACGCTCAGGTGTGAACGCATCTCCAGTCGGGTCTTTGCCAGCAGCGAGGGGAAAGTATCGGGTGTGCAGGAGGCGCGAATATAGGCCATCGCGCGAGGCAAAATAGTACGGGTGTCCAGTGTATAGAGCATACAAGTGCCTTCCTTGCAGAAAAATATCTATCTGTGCTATTCTTCGTTCTCCATCAAAAAATGGAAAAGAAGTTCGAGTCATACAGCGTTTTCATACAGCGAGCCTCTATCTTAACGTATCAGAGCAAGTTTCCGACACCTATAACGACATAGGTCCATCATGCCAGCTTTCCACGCTATAAGTTCATCCTTGCCCACGTCATCTTTCTCGTGTACAATCAAGAGGCTATCTTATGCATCACTCGCCCTACGTAACCCGACACACCGAATACTCGTACATATTATGAAGAACGGTTGCATGGTGTTTAGAGAAACAGTCGCATTTCAACCAGAAGAGGTAGGATAGATCGTTTGGCACGCTGCCTGAATCCTCGCGCCAACGGAGGACATGAAAACCCTGATACCGCTGTCTGCTGTAAATATTGTGATTTTCTGGTCCAGGGCGCACATATTGGCATTTATGAAGTCGTCTCCTTTATCGGCCTCGGTAGCTATGGCTATGTCTATCGTGTGCGCGAGCCTATGCCGTTGAGCCGCATCCTGGCTCTCAAGGTGCTACGGCTGGACCAGTTTACCGAGAAAGCGAAGGCCAGTTTCTTTCAGGAGGCTCGCCGCATCGCCTCCCTGCATCACCCCAATGTTTTGCCCATTTACAACTTTGGCTATCTGCAAGAGAGCGAGCAGCCGTACTTCGTGATGGAATACGCACCCCAGACCATTCTGGATCTCTACCGCAAATCCGATGGCACACGCCGTCTGGCCTTTGCCGAAGAGCTGGTGGCCTATGTCCAGCAGACCGCCGACGCACTGCAATACCTGCATAATAGCGGCATGGTGCATCAGGATGTGAAGCCGGGAAACTTATTAATCGGGCGCAGTGGTCAGGTGCTGCTCTCCGACTTTGGCACGGCGTACTATCTAGGGATGCAGACGCATGCCGCACTGGGCGAGGTCACGGGAACAGCCGCGTATATGCCACCCGAACAATGGCAGGGCTATCCGCGTCGCGATTCCGATCAATACGCCCTGGCCATCTGCTGCTACGAACTGCTGACCGGGCGCACGCCCTTTGTCCATCAGCGGTTGGAGGAGATGTGGAACGCCCATTTTAAGGAGATGCCGCCGACGCCCCAGCAATGGAACCCACGCATCCCTGTAGAGGTCAGCGCGGTTCTCCTGCGTGCCATGTCGAAGGATTATCACCAACGCTACCCCAGCATCAACCAGTTCGCCGATAGCTATGCCGGTGCCGTACAAATGGCGTTGCAGCGCTATGTGTGTCAACGCTGCGGCCAGCAGAATCGCACGGGCGCACAGCGCTGCTCGACCTGCGGCGCTGAAAACGATGATCGCTGTTGTCCCTATTGCGATGCTCCAGTCCGCTTCGGGCAGCGTTGTTGCTCTATCTGTGGACGCCTCTCCATCCCTTCTGCAATGGTTGCGCACAGCCCGCTCGTTGGCGTGAATATTCGTCAGGGACGCTATACCATCAAGCACGTGCTGAAGCAGTCCGAAGAGTCGCACGTCATGACGGCGATTGCCAAAGACGAACAACACAAGGGACAGAAGGTTGTGCTGAAGCGCTGGGAGTGCGCCGATATCCCGCTATCGCAGCGGGCAAAAGATGTGGCCTACTACGAGCGGGTAACGGAACCACTGGCACGCTTTCAGCATCCCTTCGTGCCAAAGGTGCTGGACCGCTTTGTCGAGGGCGGCCACTATTATATGGCCCTGGCCTATGTTGATGGCGAGAGCATCGAGGAGCGGCTGCTGAAATTCCTGCGTCCCCTGCGCGAACACGATGTTATCTCGTATCTCAACACGCTGCTGAACGTCCTCATCACCCTGGAACAGCAGCGGCCACCACTGCGGCACTACGACATCTCGCCTGCCAACATCATCATTGATCAGCGCAACCGCCCTATGCTGACCGGCTTTCAGATTGCGCCCCCACCTGGCACGGCGCGAGCGGCACGCGCGGCAGGCAAAATCCGTACGACGCGCAAGCTGGTGGTCTCGCCCTACCTGCCGATTCAGGACAAACCATTCGACCAGCGCACCTGCATCTACGCGCTGGCCGCCACTATGCATCACGCCCTGACAGCCGCTGCGCCACCCCATTATCCCACCTATCCGCCTGTGCGTTTGCTCAATCCAAACGTCTCAGCGGCCCTGGAAATGATCCTCAGCCGCGCCCTGGTAGAAGATAGCAGAGGCAGATATCAGAGCTATGAGGCAATGAAAAAGGATATTCAGCGCTTATTGTAACTTTTTTCTCAATTGACACCTTTTGCTAACAACGCGTTAACCTGGCGACACATTTGCCCTCCCTCCCAACAGCCCCAACGGTACATACAGAGAGGAAACTTTTCGTGTGCGGGAACCGTGACAAAGAAGATGAAAGTTGAGGCGCTTGCCCTCAACAGGAGACTATCGGGATGCTCTTGGGAGGAGGACATTCTATGCAGGCGCTCTTCGCCAACCCATTTCACATCACAGATCTACAGATCTTCGACAACAACACCCTGCATATGCTGCTGGCTGATGGCAGCTTTGGCCTGACAACCGAGCAACTGGCCCATAGCCTGTACAATGCGCCGGGGCCGCTCGTCAAACGTATCCAGCACGCCCTTCCTCCTCAGCAGCGTTCGCCCTTCAAGCAGACGTACAACCATCCTCTTACAGCCGAAGAAATCGCCGACGCTCAACAAGAAGTGCTGGATCGTTTCTTCTGGGAATTGACTTACTGGAAAACGCCTGAATTGTATGAAGAACTGATCGAGGGAGAACATCTGCATCCGGGCATCTTTCAGCATCTAGAAGAGGAGATACGCGGCAAGAGCGTACTGGACGTGGGAGCTGGCAGCGGCAGGGCAACGCTCGAATGTTTACGCTACGGTGCTCGCTTCCTCCATGCCGTTGAACCGTCGCCCGGCCTACGCCGCATCCTGCAACGAAAGCTGGCTCACTATCAGGCAGAACAACAACTCTCGCTTTCAGCGGGACGCTTCGAGGCGCTCCCACAGGCCGATCAGAGCATTGACACGACGCTCTCCTGTTCAGCGTTTACGGCAGATCCAACTCAGGGAGGCGAGGCAGGGTTGGCTGAGATGAAGCGAGTGACGCGACCGGGCGGCAAGATCGTTATTATCTGGCCCCGCAGCGAAGATCTCGCCTGGCTCCGCGAGCGCGGCTTTCGACATGTCGTGCTGCCGGTACGAGAGGAGATGGCGATCCATTTTCGCTCTCTGAACAGCGCCCTGCATTGCGCACGCCGTTTTTATGCACATAACCAGGACGTAACGCGCTACATTCTGCGCAAGCATCGCACAGATATCCCATTCT
The DNA here is from genome assembly GCA_025928885.1 of Ktedonobacteraceae bacterium. GTDB lineage: Bacteria > Chloroflexota > Ktedonobacteria > Ktedonobacterales > Ktedonobacteraceae > JAICIM01. The sequence goes on from JAICIM010000393.1 coordinate 5,511, forward strand.
CAGTAATTGGCAACAATCCACCACGCGATTATTGCTGGCTTGAGGTATAGCATACATAGAAAGGAAGAAACCTATGGCATCAGATGTGACAACGGCTCCGCCACAGAGTTGGGTCGATACTCCTCCCAACAATCCGCCAATCCGCAAGGCGAGCGCAACGCTGCTTGCACATATGTCCTGGCTGGATAAACTCTCAAACCCGTTGCAGCGCTGGATTTCACAGCTCTATGGACAGCCTGGCCAGACCTCCTACAAAATCAAAGATATACTCAACGGCGTCTGGCTGGGACACGCGTTGCATCCGGTCCTCGTCTCGGTGCCGCTGGGAACATGGACCGCGACAATGCTGCTCGATCTGGTGTGGCTCTCCGAAGAAGATGAAGGGACGGCACGCAACGCTGACCGCACAATGTGGTTAGGACTGGCTGGCGCTGGTGCCTCCGCCGTTACCGGGGCCACCAACTGGGTCGATACAGACGGGCCAGAGCAGCGCACCGGCATGCTCCACGCCCTGCTCAATGGCAGCGTCGTTATCATGAATCTCTCTTCCACGCTCATGCGTCTTGGTGGACTGCGCAAACCAGCCATTGCGCTCTCTACCGGGGCCTATCTCGTCATGCTCTACTCAGCGTATCTCGGCGGTGAACTCTCCTATTCTTCAGGTGTGGGCGTCAATCACGTAGCCTGGGAAGGTGGCTCAGATGATTTCGTGGCCGTCATGGATGAGCAGGATCTACAGCCGGGCAAGCTGACGCGCGTTGATGCCGCCGGTATCCCCGCCGTCCTCATCAAAGATGGTGGCTCCATCTATGCAATTGCCGCCACCTGTTCGCATCTGGGCGGGCCGCTGGATGAGGGTAAATACGAGGATGGCGTGGTCTACTGTCCCTGGCATGGCTCGGGCTTCCGTATGTGCGATGGCAGCGTCGCCAATAGCCCGGCAGTCTATGCACAACCAACCTTTGCCATCCGCACTCGCAACGGCAAAATCGAGCTACGCCGCCTCGAACACGCATAATTCTTCTGTTTTTCTCTCTTCTCTGGATAGACACGAATGATATCGTGTCTATCCGTTTTTCACTCACCTCCACTTCTTGTAAGAAAAGATAAGAAATAGAAGAGCCTGAAAAGTATAAAAATAAGAAAATTATAAGATTCCTCTCTATCAGTTTAGTTTCTGATTATAAGTGCTTACTGACGGGCTTTTCCATAGAAAATTCCATTGAAATTCTTACTATAAAGAGATACCCTGATTATTAGAGAGAGGATTACAAAAAC
>JAICIM010000646.1 GCA_025928885.1 Ktedonobacteraceae bacterium
ATCGGCGAGATTACGTAAATGAGCTTGTGCGCCTGCAATGGCACGATCTGCTCTTTAAAAGCCATCTTCAAGCCATCAGCGACTGGCTGAAAAAGACCAAATGGACCGGCGCGATTGGGGCCGAGACGGCCCTGAATTCTTGCCAGCACGACGCGCTCAATCAGCGTCAGGTAGGCAAAGACGGTCAGTAGAACGAAAATGACAATCGCACTTTTAATAATATTCGCAACGATGGGTAGATTGAGAAACTCAAGCACGAGCCACCTCCTGCTCTTGCGTGCGTGCTCCCTGCATGCCAAGATCCTCATAGCTGAGACCGGCGTAGAATGGATTGCTGTCGGCGATCTCATCGAAGATGTCGCGTGGGCTGGCGTAGGTCCAGTTCTGGCCTAAGCGGTTGGCAAGGGCGATCAGGATCTCCCAGTCGGGCTTTGCACCGGGCAGCGGACGCAGCGCACGACGCACGATCTGAACGTGATGGTCAACGTTGGTCATGGTGCCATCTTTCTCCGCGAAGGTCACGGCAGGCAGCACAACGTCGGCCTGTTGCGCCGTCTCGGTCAAAGCGATATCCTGCACCACCAGGAACTCCAGCGTCTTCGGCAGTTCGCCGTTTGCCAGATGGCGGGCGGGATTGGCACCCATCACAAACAGCGCCTTCACCTGGGGATTGCTCAGAATCTCGTTGTAGGCCAGCCCCTTCTCGGATGTTGCCACATAGCCGGGCAACGCGTCGGGCAACAGGCCCATATCGCGTGCGCCAAGCGAGTTGGCATCGCCGAAGAGTGGTCCAACGCCAGCACCGACGCGATCGATATTGTTGGTCACGACCGCCAGCGCCTGCAAGCCTGCCGCCAGCTTCTCAGCGCCAGGATCAAGGGTCGCCAGTTCGTCGTACAGGATGATCGCGCCTTTGGCCGCAGTTCCAGCACCGACTAGTTCGGCGGCGACCTGTTGCAACTTTTCAGTCACTTCGCTACCGAAAGACTGCTCGGCTGCCTCGATCTCTTTTGCTGCTGGCACCTCAACCTTCGAGCCAGCGCCAACGCCATCATGATTCAGCGCGTAGCGGAGCAACAGCTTTGCAGCGTCCCCAGCGCCGTTTTCAGGAATGTTAATCTTGCGGACGGAGTAGACATCGCTGGCCTCGAAGCGGTCCATCTCGGTCGTGGCGGAGTTGATGATGGTGATCTTTGTGCCGCCGCGCATGGCTTTTTTGAGGCGCAGGTTCAGGACCGGCTGGCGCTCGTAGGGATCGGAGGCCACCAGCACGATATGAGCGGCTTTCTCAAGATCCGCAATGCTGCTGGTCATCATCCAGGCTTTCCCGGTCAGCGAATCGCGGGGGCCGTTGAAGCGGCCATGATGGTGGTCGATGTTGTTGGTTTTGAGCGCCTGACGCAGCAATTTCTGGAAGAGATAGGTCTCTTCGTTGGTCGTGCGGGTCGAGCCGATGCCCGCCACCGCCTGAGCGCCATGCGTCCCGGCGATATCTTTGAGTTTTGTTGCCACGAATGACAGCGCCTCGTCCCAGGTTGCCGGAGCCAGCGTGCCGTTGCGACGGATCAGGGGCGTGCGCAGGCGGTTGGGATTGTTGACGAAGCCGAAGTCCCAGCGGCCACGATTGCACAGCCAGCCATCATCGACCTCATCGTTGTTGCGCGACATCAAACGGGTCACGCGATCAACGCGCACATCGACGCGGGCATTACAGCCAACGCTACAGTTGTTGCAGACGCTGGGAACGCGCTTCAACTCCCAGGGACGCGCCTTGAAGCGATAGCTGCTGGCGGTCAGCGCACCAACCGGGCAGATCTCGGTCGTGTTGCCCGAGAAGATGGAATCGAAGGCGTGATCGGGAGCCGTGCCGACCTCCATGCGGAAGCCGCGCTGGATCATTACCAGACCGTTATCCATTGAGATCTCAGAGCTGAAGCGGGTGCAGCGCTGGCAGAGAATGCAGCGCTCGCGGTCAAGCATCACATCCTGGCTGACCGGGATAGGTTTGCGGTAGTGGCGCTTGGCCTGATCGAAGCGGGTGCCGCCGGGTCCATGCCGCAGCGTGAAATCTTGCAGATCGCACTCGCCAGCCTTGTCGCAGATCGGGCAATCCAGCGGGTGGTTGATCAGCAGGAACTCCAGGGTACCGCGCCGGGCCTTGAGGACCATCTCCGATTTGGTGCTCACAACCATGCCCTCGCTCACGGGTGTGGTACAGGCGGTCTGGGGCGGCTTGGGCATCTTCTCAATTTCGACAAAGCACATGCGGCACGCGCCCAGTGGCGGCATCTTGGGATGATAGCAATAGATAGGAATCTCTATCCCGGCCTCTTGCGCCGCCTTCCACACCAGCGTTCCGGGTGGGACCGCGACGGGGTTGCCGTCGATGGTGAGATGTACTAGTTCGTCTTTTTTCTCTTCTGGCATTTTATCTCTACCTGCTAGACGATCTTACATCGCCTTTACAAAGGGAATCGGTTCACGATATTAATGCGTCCCGGCATGGACTTTTGCGCCCGGACCAACCTGGCAATGCCCATGCGTGACGTGGTATTCGTACTCGGCGCGGAAGAGGCGAACGCTGCTCTTGATCAGGCTGGTGGCGGCGTCGCCCAGTGGGCAGAACGATTTGCCGCTGATATTATCGCAGACATCCAGCAACAGGTCGATATCTTTCTGTTTGCCGTGACCATGCTCCAGACGCTCCAGAATCTCGACCAGCCAGTAGGTCCCTTCGCGGCAGGGCGTACACTTCCCGCAAGACTCTTCGCGGTAGAACTCATTAGACCGCAGCACGGCTCCAACGATGCAGGTATCATCGTGCATGACGATCACGCCACCGGAGCCAAGCATCGAGCCAGCAGCCGCCACCGACTCGTAATCCATCGGCGTGTCAAGCTGATCGGCGCTGAGCAGGAACGTGGAAGAGCCACCAGGGATCACCGCTTTGACCTGCCTGTCTCCTAACACGCCGCCACCATATTTTTCGTCATAAATCAGCTCACGTAGAGGGATGCCCAGCGGCAATTCGTAGTTGCCGGGCTTCTTGACGTGGCCGCTCAGACCATAGACGCGGGTGCCTTTGCTCTTCTCGGTCCCGTATGATGCGTACCATGCGCTGCCGTTGAGCACGATGGCGGGAACCGTGACCAGCGTCTCGCAGTTGTTGATGACGGTCGGACCGCCATACAGACCAACCACGGCAGGGAACGGTGGCTTGAGGCGAGGATAACCCCGACGCCCTTCCAGGGACTCCATGAGGGCGCTCTCTTCGCCGCAGATATACGCGCCCGCGCCACGATGCACGATCACATCGCAGCTAAAATCGCTGCCCAGGATATTCTGACCGACCAGTCCCGCTTCATAGGCCTCTTTGACCGCCTTCTCGACCTGTCGGGCCGCCAGCGCCAGTTCTCCGCGAATGTAAATAAACGCAGTCTTCACGCGGCAGGCGTAGCTGGTGAGCAATACTCCCTCGATCAGGCGGTGGGGGATCTTCTCCATCAGCATGCGATCTTTGAATGTCCCCGGCTCGCTCTCGTCGCTGTTGCAGCAGAGGTAGCGCGGCTTATCGTTCTTCGCCAGGAAGCTCCACTTCAGGCCAGTGGGGAAACCGGCACCGCCACGCCCACGCAGTCCCGACTGTTTCAGCATCTCCACGATGTCGTCGGGCTGATGCTCGCGCAGAGCCTTTGCCAGCGCCTCATAGCCGCCATGTTGGCGATAGACATCCAGCGAGTCTATCCCTGGCACATCAATATCTTTTGTGACAACTAATTCCGGCATATGTCTTCTATTCCTTATACCAGGCTCACTTCTTTTCGAAGTCGCGCGACTTCGAAATTGGTGGTGCTTATAACCTGGCCTCGCTCTTCTTCGCCTTCAATTCTGCATCCATTTGATCGAGCAATGCGTCGGTGGACTCGATTGTGAGGTTC
>JAICIM010000180.1 GCA_025928885.1 Ktedonobacteraceae bacterium
ACTTTATCGCGCTGGGGCGGCCTGTGAAGAGGCTCCACCAGCGCGATAAAGTCGCGCAACTACGAAAGGTTAAAGTTGGCGTACATACTGGTTATAGCGGTTAGCGGCAGCCTCTCCCATCGATGTTAAGAAGTTGGAGAGAGGAGTCTTTTCTTCGCGGCCCGTGCTCCGTTCGATCCCTGTCCCTTCGGCTGAGGGCAACGTACGATTGACCGCACTCAGGATAGTACTCGTCAACCCGGGGAAGAGGCCATGAAAGCGTGCCAGCACTTGCGCCTGCACGGTGAGAATGACCTCGCTCTCTCCCTGCCGCGTTGCCCGCACAATGCGGCGTGCGGCATGTTCGGCGCTGGTAGAAGTGATGGGCAGCGTCGCCAGCATGCCAAATAGCGTATACTCTTCCACCTTCTGCCCCTTTACATACGCATTCACATGGGAGCCGGTGCGCATCAGGCCAGGAACAACGGTCGAGACAACAATCCCCTCTTTTGCCAGTTCAGCATGCAAACCCTCAGAGAAACCAACAGCCGCAAATTTGCTGGCGCTATAGGGCAACAGATGCGGGACGCTCACCTTGCCGCCAATCGAGGTAATATTGACGATGCGCCCACTTTTGCGGGGCAACATGTGCGGCAAAACGGCCAGCGTCGTATAGACCGTTCCCCAGAAGTGGATCTGCATCGTCTCTTCGTAGTCCTGCACCGTCACGGTCTCCATCGGTCCAACCGTGATAATACCGGCGTTGTTCACCAGCACATCTATGCGGCCAAAACGTTCTATCACCTGATCGATCATACGCTGCACCTGTTGTCGTTCGGTGACATCGCAGGGAATCGCCAGCACTTCAGCACCCATCTCGCTGAGCTGCTGACGAGCAATCTCAAGCGGCTCACTCTCACGCGCACAAATAACGAGTGCTGCTCCCTGACGGGCAAACTCCCTGCCCATCGCAAGTCCAAGCCCACTTGAGCCGCCCGTTATCAGCACGATTCGTCCTCGTAGAGAAAGCGCATTCCGCCGCTTCAGATACGCATTGGCGACCAATCCCAGGCCAAGTCCGGCCCCAACCAGCGTTGCCGGAGTCATCCACCCTTTGCTCATAACCTGCTCCTCTCTTTAAACTATCCAGTTCTCTATCTTTGTTATCATTGACACGTCCCACAAGCGACAAGCGTACACAGCAATTTCGCAACGCAGACTGTCACCTTTGACATGCTCAGGGCGTACCATAATTGCATGCGGGCTTCTCACACCGGCCATACATCGGGAAGAGCAGCAGATTTATCAAAAGGCAGAGGTGAAACAGATCGTATGGGGCCAACCACGCAAACGCAGACCACTGCACAGTAATTATTTGGCCGTGATTCAGAGTCACCATTGATACGGGTAAAACGTGTCCTTTAATAGAGGCTAACAGAAATCTTACATCTTTCAACTTTACAGCCGCTATCTGACCAAAGAGTACCTCAGCAAGCCAGATACGGTCCAGTTGTCAGCGCAACGACAAAGGAGAAACAGTTATGGGCGTACTACAAGTGCTGTCCAAACGAGGTGACGACCGCCTTACCTGGGATGAACAAAAATTTCACATGAATGATCCTGAAGCCATCGCCGCTGTCCGAGAAGCGGAAAGGATTTTCGCGGAAGCGCGGGCCAGAGGAGCAACGGCGTTCCGTGTAGAACCTGGGAAACCAACACAACGCATCGATCAATTTGATCCTGCGGCGCAGCAAATTCTCATCGTGCCTCGTGTCGTAGGAGGATAGATGTGCAGCCACTCGCAACACTCCTGGGTTGGACCCTGGTCGTCCTAGCCTGCATTCTGGCGGCGTGGATCACGACCCGCTATATCTGGAGTACCTCACAAGCGGAAAGGCGTGCTGCTCAGCTTATGAGAGAGATTTTCAGTCCCCAGGAAATGCGGCAATTGTTCTGGCGCGGCTATGTTGACATTCCCAGCACACTTGCTCCTTCGCGCGTGTATCGCGTGCCACGCAGCAACGGGTACGTCCAGGTCAGAGAAAATGGCCGCATCATCATGGGACTATGTTTGCAACCGGTGGAGCGTCTCCCTCGCGCCGATGTTGTTGTCCTCCATAAGTTGATGATAGAAGCGCAGGAAGAATTTTATCTGCAAACAGCAAATAAATTCCGCTACTTCGATCTTTAAAGAATGAAACAAGAACATTAACGCGATATCAGTACCACAACACTATGGCTCGTCACACGATACACGTCGCCAGTTACCCTCGCCTCCTCTCCTGGATTGGTAAGGTCCTCGGCGATATCATTGGGAGATGGTAAAACAGTATCCACAACTCGATACCATCTCCTGCTCCTCAGCGGTGGAATCTCAAAGTCGAGCGTTTGCCCATCCATATTCAACATAACATGGATATCGGTATCATCGCGCACCCCATCAAGCACAAAGCCGCCAATGGTAAAAGCCAGCACGTGTGAGTTGGGATCGAACCAGCCAGGCTGCTGCAAGAGACAACCATGCCAGGTGATATCGGGAAAACCGCGCTCGTTGACCTGCTGCCCATCAAAGAAGCTCTTGCTATGCAGGCTCGCATGGCTTTTGCGAAACGCGATCATCTGCCGAAAAAAACGCTGCATCCCCTGATATTGCTGCACCTGCTGCCAATCAAACCAGCTTATCTCATTATCCTGACAGTACGCATTATTGTTACCATATTGCGTCCGCCGCACCTCATCACCTGCCACAAACATCGGCACCCCCAGCGAGAGCAACAGGATTGCAGCAAAATTCTTGATCTGCCGTGTGCGCAACGCCTCGATCGCCGGATCGTCGGTCGCCCCTTCAACGCCGCAATTCCAACTCAGATTATTATTGTTGCCATCGCGATTACCTTCTCCGTTGGCCTCATTATGCTTTTCATTGTAGGAGACAAGATCGTTGAGCGTGAAGCCGTCGTGGGCGGTGACAAAGTTGACGCTATTGATCGGCAGCTCGCCATCAGCCTGAAACAGATCTGCGCTCCCGGCAATCACGCTGGCTACGTTCCCGACAATCGTGCGGCCATCGTCGCTATAGCCCTGATCGCCTCTGACGAAGCGGCGAATGATGTCGCGATACCGCCCGTTCCATTCGCTCCAGCGATAGCCAGGAAAATACCCGACTTGATAGAGGCCTGCTGCATCCCAGGCTTCAGCGATAATCTTCGTATCGGCCAGCACTTCCGATAGCTCGATCTGCCAGATCACCGGTGGATAGACCATCGGCACACCGGTGATATCGCGACAGAGAATAACCGCCTCATCGAAACGAAAGCCATCGACATGCATCTCAGTGACCCAATATTCCAGAGCTTCAACGATGAGCTTTTCCGTGATGGGATGGTTGCCATTTATGGTATTGCCGCAGCCCGAATAATTGAGATAAAACCGCCTGTCCTGCGGGGAGAGCAGGTAATAGCTACTGTTTGCCAGCCCTTTGAAATTGATGACCGGCCCGGTATCGCCTCCCTCGCCGGTATGGTTAAACACCACGTCGAGAATCACCTCGATGCCGGCTTTATGGAGCGCCTTGACCAGATCGCGAAACTCTGTGATATGCCTGCCCTCTACCGGCGAGAGGCAATAGAAGTTTTGCGGGGAAAAGAAGCTGATGGGATCATAGCCCCAATAATTGGTCAGCGGAGTGCCATCGGGCGCGTATTGCTTGATCTCGGTCTCGTCAAAGTCGAAGACGGGCATCAGCTCGACCGCCGTGATACCCAGCTCTTGCAGGTAAGGGATCTTCTCAATCACCCCGGCAAACGTTCCAGGATAGCGGCAACGGGACGAAGGCGATTGCGTGAAGCCGCGCACATGCATCTCATAGATGATCGTCTCACTCATCAGGCGGTTCAAGGGCCGATCCCCTTCCCAATCATAACCGCGCGTATCAATCACGACGCTGCGCATCGAGGTAGCAAGGTTATCCTGCTCCCCGCAGGCATCTTCCCGCTTCCAGAGCGCGTCGTCATTGCCCCTTGCATAGGGATCGATCAGCACTTTATTGGGATTATAACGATCCCCATGCCCGGCCAGATCCCTCGGCCCATCGACACGATAGCCGTAATGAATGCCCGGTTTGAGACCTCTGATATAAATATGCCAGAAATGAAAGGTTTTATGTTGATTGGGATCGAGCGCGATCGTATAGAGCGGTTCGCGCAAGTATGATCGATCAAATAAGAGCAAAGTGACAGCGGTTGCTCGCTCGGTAAAGATGCAGAAATTGACGCCGGTTTCGTCAGGAACTGCGCCCAACGGATGCGAGCGTCCCGGCTCTAACTGATAGCTGACAACAAACTCTTTAGCGCTCCCTCTCACCGCATTCACCCCTGGTGGTAAGCGGTCTTTCTCAGATGAGACATGCTCTTTTATCTCTGCCATATAATATCATCCCTCATTATTTTCCTCTAGCAATACCATACCATATTGGTCCCATGCAGAGATAACAAAGAATAGCCCCTGGCTATCTCATCCCCATATAAGATAGCCAGGGGCTATTGTCTCAGCCTTCCCTCACTTCCAGCCGCCACACCTCGTTCAGGCTGCTTATTTGTCGTACTCGACCAGGGAGACCAGGCCTCCCATTTCGCCAGCCGACTGTCCAGGGTTCATCAGGTGGGACAGAATGTGGCAGTGGAACGGGTAGATACTCCCCGGAGCTGCCCAGCCCTGGAAGGTCAGATCGTAAGTCTCGCCAGGAGCGACCTGAACGGTATCTTTCTCGATCGGCGTCTGCAATGTATGTCCATCTTCAGCGACGATGTTAAAGTAGTGGCCGTGCAGGTGCATTGGGTGCATCATCTCGCTGGCACCGATGAGGCGCAGGCGCACCGTCTGACCATGTTTGAGCTTAATTGGCTGTGTATCGGGATAGCTCTTACCATTGATGACATAGTAGGCACCCAGTTCGCTGATCACCTCGACATACTCAACGTCGGCCTTTGGCTCAGCTTTTGCCTGTGCGCTGCCGGGACGAGGATCGACAATAAAGGCACCATAGAAGCCGCCCATCACCTGGGTAATATCGTTGTCATGGCTGTGATACCAGTGCGTACCGGCGTCCACATCGTGCAGCGTGAAATCGTAGGTGAAGCTCTTTCCCGGAGCAATTGGCTTCTGACCAACACCCGGCACACCGTCCATGCCATCAGCAATTTCCAGGCCATGCCAGTGCATCGTCGTATCCTGTGGCAAATGATTAACCAGCGTAATGCGCACGTGGTCGCCCGCTGTTACCCGGATTACGGGGCCAGGAATGGTGCCATCCAGCGTCCAGGCCAGCATCCGTTTGCCCTTCACCGGCTCCCACATTACCTGCTGCGCGGTCAGCGTAAAATGTTTGGCACCATCTTTATCAACGACATACTTTGCAGGCTGGTTGCCAAAGCTCTGGGTAGCGTTAGGAACGTTGGCAGTGCCTGGTGTAGCAGCGCTACTGCTCCCCATCGACATCGAGCCACTGCTACTGCTTCCCATCGACATCGAGCCACTGCTGCTGCTCGAATCGGTAGAAGAACCACTGGAACTGCTGGCAGCTGCACTGGAGCCGCCCCCGCTGGTAACGGTCGAGCCGACGCTGAAGCTAACCAGCGCAACCATCACCACCACCGAGATAATTGTAATGATCAGTGGGGAACGGATGCCGCGCCACCACGGGCCATCTGCAACTTTATATGGACCAACAACAACCTTCACTTTTTGTGGACCTGTTGCTGTTGACGCAAGCGGCTCTACAGTCGCCTTATTCTGCTCATCAATCGCCATGAGTACTGTTCTCCTGTTACCTGTGTGTGACTGCGAAGAGATCTGCGTGTTTTTATGAACACCGCAACAATTGCTTTTCTGTGTCCTAAGAGTAACTGGCCGATCTCACACCCACATCTCAGAAGAGCTTTTTACTATCACGGGAAGATCACAGTCAAAAATTACGTGCATCCGCATCAATTTGCCTTTGAGGTTCTTGCATAATGGAGCAAGAGGAAAAGACACATTGCGCTGTGAGGTGTTTGTGAGTAATGAGCATGATATTGTGATCGATTTGTGAAGTGTCTTTGCTATGTTATTACTAACAACGATTGTTCCACTGGTTGTTTCCAGAGAGAAAGATCTCACAATCCAAGCGATGAACAAGATCACACACACGAGGAGATAGACAGCATGAAAAAAAGGATCGGAATTTTTTTCGTATTAAGTTTTTTACTTGTACTGGTGGCAGCCTGTAGCCGCGCAGGAACTCCGACCACGACGACGAGCAATGCGAACAACAGCAATATGACAAGCAGCGCAGCCACCTCTGGCGGCAATAGCGCCGATGTCACGTTAGAGAGTACCACATTCTCGCCAGATACCGTTACCATTGCCAAAGGTGGCAGCGTCAATCTGATCAATGGCTCGGCAATGGTCCATATCATCCAGAACGGCACATGGGATAATGGGGCAGCAAAATCTGAGGCCGAAAGCGGCGCTCCAGTCGTCAACGCGCTCCAGTTCTCGACAGTCAATCAGAAACAAACGGTTGGACCATTCACGACAGCTGGAACCTTTAAACTCTACTGCACAGTTCACCCGGGAATGAACCTGACCATCATTGTCAAATAGCCAGCAGTGATGCAAAACATAAAGAGACCGCAGGGCGTCAAATTCCACCCCTGCGGTCTTTCTTTGTTATTCCGTGACCATTGATAATGGGCGCATAGACAAAATGAGACGGGGAGAGCGATCCTCCCCGTCTCATTTTGTCTATGCGCCCATTATGCCCCTTTGTGATGGTTGCTAGCAGCCTCATTGGGTGCCGCTAACACATAGCCGATACCGACCTTTGTTTTGATGTAGCGCGGGCGCGTCGGATCATCCTCAATCTTGCGGCGCAAACGATTGATATTGACCTGAAGCATATGGCTCTCGCCAACATATTCGGCACCCCAGACGTGCTCAAGCAAGAGATCTTGTGTCACGATACGTCCAGAATTGTGGGCCAGGTAGGAAAGAATGCGATATTCGGTGGGCGAAAGAGCCAGCTCTTTGCCATCCATCGTCACCAGATGCTGCGTATAATCAACGGTCAAATCGCCGATCGTTGCAACTTTTTGTAGCCCCTGCGTGGTCTCCTGAGATATGAATTGCGCTCGACGCAACACGGCTCGCACCCGCGCCAGCAACTCATCCACGCTAAAAGGCTTGGTCAGATAATCATCGGCCCCCAGATCTAATCCCTTCACTTTGTCCTGATCTTGCCCACGAGCCGTGACGATAATAATTGGCACGGTCGAAAACTCGCGCACTTTGTGGCAGACGGTGAAACCATCCATCCTGGGCATCATCACATCGAGCAGCACCAGATCGGGCGAATTGCGCTCGACCAGTTCTAATGCTTGCTGACCGTCACTAGCCGTCAACACCTCATAACCCTCAAACTCCAGATTACGCGCCACCAGGCGCAGGAGCTGAGGGTCATCATCAGCTGTGACAATCGTTGTTTTTTTGGCTGGCATGTGCTTGTACTCCTTCAAACAGTCTCTTCAATTGCTTGTGATATATGCTCATTCTGGGGAAGAAGCACATGAAAGGCGCTTCCCTTGCCGGGTTCACTCTCTACCCAGATCGTTCCCCGATGCAGTTCCACAATACTTTTACAAATCGATAATCCCAGCCCCAACCCATTAATATCTCGCACCAGGCTCATATCTACACGATAAAAGCGGTCGAAGATATGTTGCAAATGCTCCGCTGGGATACCACTCCCGGTATCTTTCACCCAGATCTCCACCAACGGAACATCGTGCTTCTGTCGATTTGGCGGCAAGACGGCCCGGTTTGGCTTTTCCTGCCGGAGGTGCTGCTCAAGTTCTTCCAGAGCCTGGGACTGCTGAATCGAACGTAGACCGACCTCAATTTTACTATTGGCCGGAGAATGTTGGGTCGCATTCTCCAATAGATGATCGAGGAGATTCCTGAGCAAACGACGATCCCCCTGCACAATCAAGCCATCATTCGGTTTTGAGTTATACTCCTGCTCTATATGAAGAGTATACGTCATCGAACGTGGATCAACCTCAGCGTGAAGCGTCGCCTCATCCACCACAAAATGTCTTACAGCGGTCAATGCTTCCTGCACCAGATGGATCAAATTCACTTGAAGCGGCTCAAAATGAATCGTCTGCGTCTCCAACTGGGATACTTCCAACAAACGATTGACAATAATCTCCAGGCGGGCGCTCGCACTGCTGATCGCCACCAGAAACTCATGGCGTTCCTCTGGCAAAATGCGCTTCTCGTGCCGCAAGAGCGTCGTTGTATAGCCTTTAATCGATGCCAGGGGACTGCGCAATTCATGGCTGACCGTGGCAAGTAGTTCGGCCTTGAGTAGCTCATTCGCCTGCTCTGCTTTGTGCTGCGCGATCTGTTCCAGATCATGAACACGTAAAGCCAGCAACATGTTGACAATGACGGCATCAACAGCATCAGCAATCAGTGGTAAGAGATCTTTCTCGCCGTTCAGCGACACCGTTGCTGGTCGCTTCTCCGACCATGATAGCACGAAAAAAGCATAGGTCATAGGCACGTGTTGTGGTGCGATTCTCCATTCCCCATCTTCCTGCCCATATTCAGCACCACCTTCTTCCACTGGCCCATCGAGCAAACGCCGCCAGATGATCACATGGGACAGAGACGGCGGAATCTGGATATCCGGGCCATCAGGAGAAAACAGAGCTAGCGCCGATGCAACCGCTTCCTCACTCATTTGATACCGTATCATCAGAGGAAACAGGTGTTGATCGGCAAGCAGCGCCGGCGATAACGGTCTCCTTCCAACACCGTGTGTCTGGAAGGATAACAAAAAAGTTCCCTGACTGGCATGACAGAGCGACAACAGGCGTGTCAGCATTGTGAGAGCAAGGGTATCGGGCGTCTCTGAAGAAGAAAGCAAGGCGCTGGCCTGCTGTGAGAGACGAGCAAAATCGGTCAGGGCCGCAATTACCTCATATGGGGTACGCTTATTTTTCCAGGCTGCTTGCATATTCGTAATCTTTCTTTTCGTTATTCTGGCCCTACTGCCCATACACATTGCATACAGGGTCACGGTTGTTGGTACTATTATAGGATGGAAGACATCACAAAGAAAGCACGGGCTTAGCAGCTTAAATCACAATCACATCACAACACCTCAGCGACAAGAAGCGCCTGAGCAGCGGCCTTTGGAGACAGGAGATTGGAGTATACATTGCTTGTGTGGAGATTTGTTCCTGGGATGTGGTATCATAAAGATATGCTTGCCAGAGAGGGATCTCACAGGCACTAAGATGCCCGCGAAAGAGTTCTCTCCCCCGATTATAAGTATACTATACTCTTCCCAAAAATACAACGTCCAAATGACCGGTGTATTTACGCGCTTTTCGGGGTATGCTATCAAAGTTCTCACTCTATGGGAACCTGTATGCGTTTGTATCACTTATCCATCTTCTTATTCTATTCACTCAGCAGCAGAAACCAGGGTAACACTTCATGTACTGCAACACACTGCAAGTCTACACGGGTTTCTTTTTTTGTCTGTTTAAGCTGAGTTAGCTGTATAACATCACTGTATCAGAGAGGCTCCTCATATCATCATGAGGGGCTGTTTGTCGTCTCTTGCGTCACTTTAACCAGAAACGAGGTGAAGTAATCCTATGAACGGAAGCAGCAAAGCGCTTTCTCTGCCAGAACGAGTCTCGTTCGCCCGCATTCCCGATATTAAGCCGATGCCCGGCCTCATTCAACTGCAGATAGACTCGTTTGAGTGGTTTAAAAACGAGGGAATACGCGAAATCTTCACGGAAATCTCACCCATCGAAGATTTTACCGGCAAGAATCTGAGCCTGGAGCTGGTCGTTCCCCCGGAACCATTCGGCACGCCCCGGCTGAGCGAGCATCATTGCCGCGAACGAGATACAACCTATGCCGCGCCCCTGACAGTGAAGGCCCGCCTCATCCATAAAGAGACGGGCGAAATTATCGAGAAGGACCTTTTTATGGGTGACTTCCCGATCATGACCAGAGAAGGCACCTTTATCATCAACGGGACCGAACGTGTTGTTGTCAGCCAGTTAGTACGCTCACCGGGAGCTTACTTTACGCTGGATGAAGATCCTATTACCGGCAAACGTCTGGCTGGTGGTCGTCTGATCCCCAATCGCGGTGCGTGGCTGGAATTTGAAACGAGCACCAAAAATCTGCTCTCGGTCAAAATCGATCGCAAACGCAAGCTGCCGGTCACAACATTGTTACGCGCCATCAGCGGATTGGCCCAGGAAGAGTTCCATAGCGAAACGCTGGATCTCTCGACCGATGAGGGGATCATTGCCGCCTTCGCCAGCGTCGATACGCACCCCTCTATCCGCTATATCGAAAGTACGCTCGAACGTGATCCGCTCAAAAAAGAGTCAGAGGCGATACTGGAAGTCTATAAGAAACTGCGTCCGGGCGACCCGGCGACCCTGGAGAATGCACGTTCGTTACTAAAAAATATGTTCTTTAATGAGCGCCGCTATGATCTGGGCAAGGTGGGACGCTACAAACTGAACCGCAAGTTTGATCTGGCCGTGCCACAACGCCAGCACACGCTCTCTCTGGATGATCTGGTTGCGCTGCTGCGCCGCCTGATCGCGCTCAACAATGGGCAGGGACGCGCGGACGATATCGATCACCTGGGCAACCGGCGCGTGCGCTGTGTGGGCGAACTGCTCCAGGACAAATTTCGCGTCGGCTTGCTGCGCATGGAACGCGTGGTCAAAGAGCGTATGAGCGTAATCGAGTCAGAACAGGCCACGCCGAACGCACTGGTGAATATTCGCCCGGTCGTCGCGGCCATGCGCGAGTTCTTTGGCGGCAGCCAGCTGTCCCAGTTTATGGAGCAAACCAACGCCCTCTCCGAAATCGGTCTCAAGCGCCGCCTCTCCGCGCTCGGCCCCGGAGGACTCTCACGCGATCGCGCCGGCATTGAGGTGCGCGACGTGCATCAATCACACTATGGTCGCATCTGCCCGATTGAGACGCCTGATGGCGCGAATATCGGCCTGATCGGCTATCTGGCAACATATGGGCAGATCAACGAATATGGCTTTATTGAAACGCCCTATCGCAAAGTCTGCAAGCAGCTGCCC
>JAICIM010000154.1 GCA_025928885.1 Ktedonobacteraceae bacterium
GGACTGCTTCCGGTAAGCTTGACGCTAGAGGCCGGAGAAACTATCGGAAGATGTGCGGAGGCAATAATATCGAGCGCATTGATGGTTTGCGAGCTAAAGGGCCAGCCCTCGACGCCAACTATATGATCGGGATTGCCCGCATTCTTCACTCGATTCGCAACGAGTTGAGCCACTGTCGAAACATCCGCTCGTTGGGGTCCACAGCTATCGATCAGGATGCGTAATTTCAAGCCATGAGGAAGCAACCCCTGTTTATTGATCTCATATTGCGCAATAAAGGCTCCCTGAGTATCAGGTCGCGCTCGCAGCAGGTCGTCAGCACCTGAATCAAAAGCGACGCCAAGCACGATCGTGATATAGGGAGCGCCGCTTTGCAGCACGTGGAGATTTTCATTGTAGATTTGCGCCTCGCCATCGGTTGGATCGGCGGAAACGGCCTGCGAGAAGAAATTAATGGCATTCGCCATGTCGCCGTTCTGAAGAGCCTGCGCGGCCTGCTTTTTTAAAGAAACATCGCTACGCCCCGGATAAGTATCAAAAATAAAGCTGCCATCGCTGAGGCCGATGCCCTTTTTATCGAGCAATTGCCGCTCCTGAGCCAACTCAGCAAGCCAGGCAGCCTGTTGCGCATTTTTTTGCGCATTTTTTTGCGCGGCTTGATTGGCATTATTAATAAATGGCAACGCCGCCACCATGATCAGGAGAAGCGCAATACATACCCCCACAAGCACGAAAATCGTTCGCTGCCGTCGAGGTTTTGGTAATGGCTGAGAGCTTGTTGGTCTGGAGAGCTGGCCAGATGACGGAGGAGTTTCTGACATTGGAGGATAGGACACAATGAGCGTTTGCAGGTCGCGCTGCATCTCTATAGGATTGACATAGCGCTGATTGGCTGAAAGACGGAGTTCTTTGCTGAGTATAGCCTCCATACCAGAAGTCACTACAGGATTGAGACGCCGGGCGGGAGGATAGAAATGAATCAAGCGCTCTCGCGGATCAAATCCGGTTACAGCATGATGCATGGAAGCAGCCAGCGAGTACAGGTCGGATGAGGGTCTGATATCACCGCGTAACTGCTCCGGGGCCATATAACCTGATGACGTGTCTTTAGATAATGCGTCAGGTGGGAATAAGGGAAGAAAAATAAGAGATGCCTGGCGGCTCTGCACGTTGATAATAATCGTCTCGGGGCTGATGGCTCCATGCACTACAGGCGGTTGCTGACTGCCCAGCAGTGCCAGCATAGAACACAATTGCCGCCCATATTCCGCGATATCGCGTTCATGTAATGCTCCCCCCTGCTGCTGCATCAAGAACGCCAGACTTTCGCCCGTTGGATATTGCTGCACAATATAGTACGCTCTATATTCGCTAAATATATCCACAATGGGGGGAAAACCTTGATGCCGGGACAACTGCGTCATACGTGTGGTGGCGGCCTCAATAATGCGAGTTGCCTGCTCTTCAGTATGACTGGGAAATATACAACGACGTATCAGGACACGGCTCCGTGTGGATTGTGTATCAACGGCAAGCCAGGCTGTACCCTGACTTTGTTGATTCTTTGGAAGTTTGACCTCCTCTAACAAACGATAGCGCCCTTTGCGCAGGACATCCCCACGCATTAAAACGATCTCGCTTGCCGGGGCAGTGTTGATTGGTCTGATCTGAATAGCCCGTGGCAATCGATTGCCAACAGCAGAGATTGTCTCGTGCTGATAACCACAATGAGGACATCGACCATTCATCCCAGCCCCAACAAAACCGCAACGTTGACATTGCATAGCATTCTCCCAATTCTACTCTCTTTGTTGAGAGTGGTAGATTCCCGGGGTATACTACTCGTTTGCTGAGCATAAAAATTGGTTAATTGATCAGAGTATGCGTAAAGGAGACAGAAATGCCGATCTTTATAGAAGAGAGTGCTGCTGTTTCATCATTATATAAATAAGGTAAAAACAGCACCTCTTCTACAAACCCGCTGAGAGAAAAAATCACAATGTTGCTTTGTCAGTCCCTAATTGTGCAGTATAACAGGAAGTGTAAAACAAAAGCAATAACTTTTTGCTAGCCTCGTGTTTTTATATAGATCTTGTCCACCATAAGAGGCCCACTAAGACAATATCTAAGTTTTCCCCCTCATACAAAGAAGTACTATTATCTTGACTATATCGCCTATTTTTATTAAAATACATCAATATTTTATCTATAAAAATGATACTATCAACTATTAAATCATCAATATTTTAATGGAATCTTACAAATGAAGTTTATAACGTCCCTGGTGTTGGTTGTTGCGCGACTTTATCGCGCGGGGTAGCCCCTACGTGGTTGGTGAACCCAGCGCGTGTCGCGCAACTACGAACTCCAGGGACGTTATTTTCGTGTCGGAACTTGTTCGCCTCCGACACTCAGTTCTGGGATTTTTGAGGCGCTATATGTGTGTGCAGCTTTTGAAGTTGCATTGTAGAGTCGTTCTGGCCTTTGAGGCGATTTCATGAGGCAAAAAAAAGCGCACCCAGAGGGATTCGAACCCCCGACACCTAGTTCCGAAGACTAGTGCTCTATCCGCTGAGCTATGGGTGCATCACACATCTATACTATACCATGACTGTCAACTCTCCTCCTAGCGCGTCGTGACATTATCTCTCACCAATTCTTCCCAGACTGAACAATTTAGCGGCATGGCTCGTTGTAGCAAAAGAGATCCCTGTGAGAAAGGCCATATGTAATTATGAACAATCTATCCAGAAGCAACTATTTGCTGGTGAGCATCGTGCTGTTCATCCTCTCGCTCAGCATCCTGCTCATGTTTATGCTAGCCCTCGGCCTCCCTTATACTGAGCGCCCATTGCATACCTTCCCCATCCCCACAGCTACAGCAACGCCAGCCGATTTCAGTTATTCTCGTCCCCTGCCACATCCCGCGCCGGTTGATGCTCACCAATAATCAATGAGCATCAACCGGTGGATGGTTGCTCTGCAAGGACAGGCTGAACCAGAAAATAGAGCCAGCACCGGGAGTACTATGCACGCCGTAGCGCCCGTGATGCTGCTCAATAATCGTTTTGCTAATATATAAGCCCAGACCTAACCCGCTGGCCGATCCCAGTTGCTTCTTTCCCCCGTTTACCTGATGAAAGCGCTCCCAGATGAGTTGCAATTGATCTTCTGACAATCCTGGCCCCTCATCACGCACCTCGATGAGCGCCTCCCCGTCATCAACACCCAGGCTGACCTCCACCACGCTATCCTCCGGCGAATACTTAATGGCATTGACCAGATAATTGATAATCACCTGCTCGATACGGTCGCTATCAGCCATCACAAAGAGCGGCTCCTGCACGGACTCTTTCGAATGGATGGTCCGCTCAGGCGTGGCGAGTCGCTGGCTCTCCACCGCATCATGCACAATTGCCCGCAAGTCAACCGTAGCAAGATGCATCTCCATCTTCCCAACCTGAATACGGGACACATCCAGCAAATCACCAACCAGGCGATTCAAGCGGCTCACCTGCCGATTGGCAATCCCCAGCGCCTCAAACGCACCCTTAAAATGTTCTTTGTCTTCGCTGCCCGACTCACGCGCGAAACGGCGGATCGTCGAATGCAGGCGGCGCTCGGCCAATTGCACGTTCCCCTTAATGGCCGCCAGCGGATTCTTCAATTCATGGCTGGCAATCGAGAGAAACTCATCCATGCGGCGGTTCGCTTCACGCAACACAAGTGCATTGGCCTTCGCCTCCGTTCGCTCTTGCAACAGGCGTTCGCGCTCCAACGCCAGAGCTGTCAGACGCGCTACGGCACGAACGAGGGCTATTTCATCTTGAGTGTATATCTGTTCGCGGCCATCCTCGCCCGCATCGGCCTTTTCCAGCACCAACACTCCGACCAGCACGCCGTTGATACGCATCGGTGCCACCAGCACATCGCATGGCACATCGTCGAGATTCTCTTTCCCCTCAAACAAAGGCCGACAAGAAGCAATAAACGTCATCTCACCCGCCCGCAGACGCTCTATCTGCACAGTGGAGAAATAGTCATTGAGCAGCGCACCCTGTAAAAGATCCATCAAATAGGCCTGATAACGCAGATCGGTGCCGAACGCGGCGATGGGGCGTACTCGCTCATTTTTTTCATCATCGCTCTGATCTGGCTCAATCGCGGCAATCATCGTATGCGCACCACCCAGTACGCTTCCCGTTAGCTCAACCAGCCTCTGCCCAACTTCGCTAATTGCCGTCGCAACGTATCCCTGCTCAGCCAGCGGTTCCCGCTGCTCTCTTTCACTGTCATCAACAGCGACCAGCGCCTCCGCCATCGCCAGCAAACTGTGTAGCACCTCCTGCGTATGCTGGGCCAGGCGAGAGCGCTCCTCCTCCGCCCGTTTGCGCTCACTGATATCCTGAATCGCCGCTATCACATAACCTGGCTCCCCCGTCACCTTCTTCACCAGCGAGAGCGTCATACTGACCCAAAGAGATGAGCCATCTCCGCGCACACTACGCTTCTCAACGGTACGCCCTGCCGCCCCTTCACGAATACAGCGCTCAAAAAATATCCTGAAGTCTTCCTTCTCTTCTTCGGGGGTAAAATCAAACAGCGAATGCCGTAACATCTCGTGACGATCGTATCTAATCATATTGCAGATATAGCGATTGACACGCAGTAGCTGGCCGTCCAGCGCGACATATGCAATACCAATTGCTACTTGCTCAAAAATAGCTTCAAAAGGACATGGCATACCCTCCACTGCATCTATCTTACAAGAAAAAGAACTCTCTATCTGATCTTTCATCGTCGCGGGAGGCTGCTCGCTCCCATCATCCAATCTTTTCTTCATCGCTCTTCCCATGTGAGCATTTCTACATATTTATTGAGATAGTGAAAACGGAGATATCCCTAAACTGACAACGTGAACCATCCATCCCTGTTCGATTATGTACCATCATATCGTGATCGGTCCCACTCGCGATCCTGCCATTCCCCTTTTCACACAGGCCGCCCGGTTGACGAAGCTGATAGGCCCTTCTCTTGTAGAATATATCCCTGACCATGACCACCGGCCCTCATCAGAAAAACAGCATTCTTCGCCGTTCCTTCTTCGTCGCCTCTATTGTAACCAATAGATGAAGATCAAGTCAAGCGAAAATAATCTGCACTGTACACACAAGCGATATCCTACTCATCTATTCTATAGATTGGTAACGGTAGAACATCGCCTGCCTGAGTCATGTATTTGTAATTTTATCCATAGTTTTTCTCTGGCATCAATGAGAAACGGATTCTACCTCTTCCATAATCGTACGCCTGCGCTCAATCTCCGCAATGACATCGGCCAGCGCCATATCAGTCAGGGAGGTCAACAGCAGATCAGCATGAGACAGCGGCAACTGACTCGTAATCACATTCGGAACGGCCACACAGAACAGCCCAGCCTGCCGGGCCGCCTGCACCCCGTTCGGCGAATCTTCCAGAGCAAACGCCTCATTGGCCCGCACGCCGAGCCTGGAAAGTGCTGTAATATAAAGTTCTGGATGCGGCTTCTTATGAGTGACTTCATCACCGCAGCAGAGACAGTCGAAGTATTTGAGCAGATCCAGACGACCAAGATGACCCTCGACCCATTCGCGCGGCGAACTGGAGGCAACGGCCAGCTTCAAGTTCAATTGCTTAGCGGCAAGAATATATTCTTCCACGCCGGGCAATGCCCCCAATGACCTGAGCATCTCGTGATGACGAAGGCGCCGCCTACGCAACAACGTCTCACGAGCAATCGACGTATTGAGCAGCGTTTCGAGGTAATCACAGGGATCAAAGAGTTCGACTCCGCCGCCAACACATGCAACCCACTTATCAAGAGGAAGTTCGCAGCGATACTCTTGATAAATTTCCTGCCAGGACTGGAATGCTGATATCTCTGTATCTAAAATCAAACCATCAAAATCAAAAATGAGAGCCTGTATCATACGAAACCTTTCGTCTAAAAAATCGGAGAACCAACTGGGCAAACATTTATATATCACTATCTATTATGGCCGCAGAGCAAAGTTTCCTGTCAATGTCGGGACGGAGACCGATCAGCGCTGGAGACGCGTGGGAGCACTGGTAAGAGAAAATAGCTGGACAGAAAAAAGTAGCACGAAAGATTCGTGATACAATTGGGGCATTCATACGTCACCATTAGCGCTGTCTATCCGTTAGAAAAACGTATAGGAACTCACGGTTTCCACATCCATTGCAAGAATGATAAGGAGTTTGTCATGCCAGGGGAGGTTCTTCCACCAGCGACCCAAAGCCCACGTAACACCACTATCTTAATTGTCGAGGATGATGCTGACATCGGACAATTTCTCCAACAGCTTCTCGATGAAGAAACGCCCTACAACAGCATCGTGATCGATAATGGCCTGAAAGCGCTGGAGCAAGCACCACACATCCATCCCTGTTTACTTTTACTGGACTACCGGCTGCCAGGGATTAACGGGTTGGAATTGTACGATCGGTTGCAGCAATTTGACGAGACACATGGCGTCCCGGCAATTATGATGAGTGCAACTCTGCCGGAGCAAGAATTAAAAAAGCGGGGCATCCACCAACTCCGCAAACCAATGGATATCGGTGGCGTCCTCCGTATGATTACCCATGCCCTCGCCAGCTTTGAAGAAAGATTATTGCATGAACAGTACCAGTAAAAACTCCCCCTCTTTATGCTGTTCGTTGCTCTGCAGATTTGTTACAATATGAGTGGATGGGTGGATAGATAAACATCAGCGCCAGGCCGCCGTGTAGCGGCCTGTATTTTCAGATCAGGAGGTTTGTTCATGGCAAACAAAGAACAACGAAAAACACAAAAAGCTGCACCAAAATCGAATAAGCAGAAGAAAGAAGAGCAGAAGGAGAAGAAAGCCGCCAAATCTGGCTTGCTCAAAAAAGAGTAACCCCTCTCGCCTCTTTCGTAACGGCTCTGTTACAACAGCATCTCAGGCAAAACGTTCTAGCAGTTGCGCTTCCAGATGCAGGCAACAGAGCCGTTACGATTTTCTTGCTCGACTGGTTGCGCCCTACGGGCCAAAGTATCGATAAATAGAAAATTATAAGTACCACTTTTCCCCCTCTCATACGTTATCTTAATAGAGAGAGGCGTAACATCCCTGGCACATATTTAAACACTGAGTACAGACTTGACACTCTTGTTACAATGCGAATGGAATGCTTTTATAGCTTCAGGTACTCCGTAGCTAGAAGTAGAGAGCCAGCCTGGTATTTTTTGTTTCGCTGGGATGAACGAATCGGCCAGAAAAACAAAACACGCGAGAAGAGTCGGCATATGTTCACACTGTCTCATGCTATGCGTGAGCGAGCGAGCGGGTCCATATGTTCGATGAGAGGAAATGGGGGTGTGCATGCAGCCAATATCCCACGACGCGTTCAATCGTGACATCGCCCCGGAACACTGGGTAGCGAATGCGAAACCCCGACCAAACATGGAGGAAGAGCAGGAGGACCAGTGGGCCGTTCTTCGCCATGAAGTAGAAGGAGAAGAACGATCATATCAACACGAGCATTTTCATGCTGATTGGGAATCACGCGATACCGACGAAAATGCTTCTTACACTTCCTACTCACCGTTCGATGCTCTTTCACAGGCTCCCCATCA
This sequence comes from Ktedonobacteraceae bacterium, assembly GCA_025928885.1. Classification (GTDB taxonomy): domain Bacteria; phylum Chloroflexota; class Ktedonobacteria; order Ktedonobacterales; family Ktedonobacteraceae; genus JAICIM01. The sequence goes on from JAICIM010000154.1 coordinate 7,661, forward strand.
TGTCGATATTGTGGTGGTTGGTGTCGGTGGCGGCGGCATGAATGCAATCAACCGCATGATTGCCACACAGGTTCGGGGTGTACGCTATATTGCGATGAATACCGACGCTCAGGTCCTTGCTCTTTCTCAGGCTCCCGATCGCATTTGCCTGGGACAGCACTATACAAAAGGGCTGGGGGCTGGCGGTAACTCTGCCGTGGGCATGCGGGCTGCCACCGAAAGCGCTGCGGAGATTCGCGCTGCGCTGGGCGATGCCGATATGGTCTTCATAGCAGCTGGCATGGGCGGCGGGACCGGCACAGGCGCTGCCCCGGTGGTAGCCTCCATTGCTAAAAAGCTGGGAGCACTGACCATTGGTATCGTCACCGTTCCATTTACCTTCGAGGGGACGCGCCGCCGTCGCACAGCCGAACAGGGATTGAAAGATCTGTGCGAAGAAATCGATGCCTTAATTACCGTTCCCAATGATCGCCTGCTCACCACCGTTGCCCGCGATTATAATTTATCTGACGCGTTTAAGATCGCCGATGATGTCCTGCGACAGGGCGTGCAGGGTATTGCGGAGGTCATTAACGTACCGGGCATGGTCAACGTAGACTTCGCTGACGTGCGCAGCGTCCTCTGTGAGGCAGGCTCCGCCCTCATGAGCATCGGACAGGGGCGAGGCCGCAATCGCGCTCAACGAGCCGCTGAAGAGGCTATCGCTGGTGGCTTCCTGAACGTGACGATTCGCGGGGCCAGGCGCGTCCTGTTCAACATCTCCGGTGGCGAAGACATGACGCTTTTTGAGGTCCACGAGGTTGCCGAACGCATCGGCGGAGCCGTTGATGACGCAGCTGATATCACCTTCGGGGCGGTCATCGATCCCACCTTGCAGGACACTATTCGCGTGACGTTGATTGCTGCTGGAATGGAAGAGATACCCACGACGCGCCTACAGGCGGTGCGACCAGATCAACTGCGCTCTGCCGGGTCGCTGCATTCACTGCCAAATCGTACCGGATCAAATCATCCTGGAAGCTCCAACACTGGTACGACGCCATATCGCACACCTCCACCGATGCCGCAGACGCCTCCGCCAACGGTTCGTCCGGCGGGTCAATACGGGAGCTATTCAGGGGGAACACCACCTCCACCACAACAGCCACCCGCTGTTCGACCAGCAGGACCACAACCGCAGGCCACCCCTCCACCGAGGACGCAGCGGAGCTTGAACGATTTACGTGGCATTCGCGGGTTGGGACGCCGACAGGAGCCGTCAAAGCCCTATCCAATGGGCGGCAACAATGATGATCCCATCGATGTTCCGCCATTCCTGAAACGTCATGAATAACCGTATCCGATCAGACCCGGCAATGTGATCTTTCCTCTTTTAGGAGTGGGGTCCATTGCCGGGTCTGACTTTTAAGGATCGCAAGATGTACCTGGTAAGTAAGTCTTTAGATCAGAACGGTGACTTGCTATTCCTGCTGCTCAGCAACTGAGTTGTCAGAGGCAGTGCGACCGCGCTCCCCACCCTTCTTGCCGATTTTAGAATAGAACTCCGATCCTTGTTGACGTTTTGTGGACTCCCCCCCTTTCTTCCCGATCTCGGCATAAAACTTTGCGCCCCGTTTCTCTTTCACGGTTTCGCCGCCTTTCTTGCCGATCTTCGAGTAGAATTCAGGGCCGTACTTTTCCCGTACGGCCTGGCCTCCATGTTTCGCTTTCTGTGATCCCGGTTCTGGTCCTCGCTTGTTGTTTGCCATAGAAAGTCCCGCCTCTCTTTGACTTCGTACCCACGTTTGCCCAACTTATAATGCGGTGAGACATTCTAGAAACAGAACATCTCGCTGCTTCCCTACTGCGATTGACGTTCACGCGCCTGCGCCACCCGATTCGCGATGAGTGCAGCGGTAATCCCTGCGCCAACACCGTTATCGATATTGACCACTGAAAGGCCCGGCGCACACGTTTGCAACATCGAAAGTAATGCGGCAACCCCTTTGCCGCCCATGCCATACCCAATCGACGTTGGTAACCCGATAACAGGAACCGGAGCCAATCCTGCTACGACCGATGGCAAAGCACCATCCATGCCAGCAGCGACAATAATTGCATCCACATTATCAGCGAAGAGATCCTGTAATGGTGCGATTAAACGATGCAGCCCGGCCACCCCTACATCGTAAATACACGTCACCCGGCAACCCATCTCCTCGACGATAGTTGCGGCCTCTTCCGCCACTGGGATATCCGAAGTGCCTGCACTAATAACGCCGACATGCCCGCCTGTATTTTTATGGACGAACTCAGGAGCATAAATGACCATCGTCCGCGCGGCATCACGGGTACGCACTGTGTACCCCTGGAAAGCTGCTTTGACTTCTTCTAGCGAATCAGTGCGCAGACGACTGATGATCGCTCGCCCGGTTCCCGCCAGCAGCCCATGCGCCATTGCAATAATTTGCGCGGTCTCTTTCGTCTCCCCAAAAATGACCTCTGGAGCACCTTTACGTTGCTCTCGTCCAGCATCAGGACGGGTCTCAATCACAGGTGAGACATTCGTATGTACTGATTCCCGCGATGCATTCTTCCCGCTCTTTGTCCCCAACTCTCGCAATTGCTGTTCCAGTCCTGTCGGAACAATTCGTCCCGATATTTCCTCCCCAAACAATTGACCTGAGAGTTCTAGCGGTCTTTCATCCTCATGTTTCACAAAAACTAACACCCCTTGTTGATCATTGCACAAAGATTGCTCACCTGAAATCGCATGACACTGCTAGTGTAACACAATTCATCACAATCAGCAAGCCAACAGTAGTACATTCTCATTCATCAATAACAAAAATAGGCACTAAAACCCGAATCATTATCACTTCACGCCTCTTCTCCCTACACAGAAACCCCTTCCTTTCTCTAATGAAGAACCTCATTTGCCATAGCTCCTTCCCAGCCACTACAACATCTTGCTGTGGAACTATTTGCATGCGACCATCTCGCACATCTATGATATACTGTACCATGTGTTTCCAAAACGGATATTCTACCCGTCTCTTTCTGACAAAGGGACAATTTTTCATATCAATAGTAGTTAAAAATCTTTGTGTTAGTAGAAGATCGCATGATGAAGATAATACGTTCTTTTTTCGTAGTTATGGCAGTAACTGGCCTTTTATGCTTATTCACAGCCTGTGGCCCGACGGTGAACCAGATCAAGCCGCTGGAGACCGTCACTGTTAACCCGTCGTTCCAGGGGCAAACCTCGCCAGTGCCAACGGTGCCGCCTTATAGGTGCGGCTCCTGGGCTTCAAACAACGCGCCCGGCACATACAGCACTATCTCTATTTACGCCAAACTGGTCGGCAAAGATGCTCAGGGGGTCGCCGGGGCAACGGCGCATGCGGTGGCGCATTTCCAGAACAGCGATCTCACGCTCGACGCCCAGCCAAAAAGCGATAGTGGTGGCTTTGTGGTCTTTACGCTCTCGCTGCAAGGACGCCAGCCCGGCCAGGTTCCCGCCACCGTAGATGTCTCATTCGCGGTCAACAAAACAACCGTCAACTGTTCGTCGGCGTTTTTTACTCCCCAATAAGCAGCTGGCACGTTGGACAAAAATGTGTGCTGCGTTGTGCAATCACTCTGCGCTCGATCAGGGTGCCACAACGCACACACGGTTTGCCATCCTGCTGAAAGACGCGCACGTGATCGAAGTTGTTGCCCGCATTACCAGCCAGATCGCGGTAATCGCTGAAGCTGGTTCCCCCATGCTCGATGCCCAGCGCAAGCACGGAGACAATGCCCTCGCGCAAAGCATCGATCTCTGAGGCGCTCAGACTATTGGCCCGGCGCAACGGATGGATATGAGCGTAGAAGAGAGCCTCATCCGCATAGATATTGCCGACGCCAGCTACCACCGACTGATCCAGCAACACCTGTTTGATTACCGTCTTCCGCTTCGCCAGCTCTTCCGCAAAATGTTCGGACGTAAACGCAGCTTCCAGTGGCTCCGGTCCCAACCCGTGCAACGCCTCTGCCTCTGAGGCACGCGGCCACAACTCCATGCGGCCAAACTTGCGCGGATCGGTATAGAGCAGGCGGCGTCCATCGGCCAGATCAAAACAGACGCGACAATGGGAAGTTTCGCGGCTATATGTACTATCTGTGGAGGTGGGAGGGAGGAAGGTTGGCCCTCGTGTCTGCCAGGTTGCATGATCCGTTTCGCGCAAACTGGTGTCGATCTGCCAACCAGGGGGTAAAAGCAATAAGTTGCCGCTCATACGGCGGTGAATGGAGAGGAA
>JAICIM010000645.1 GCA_025928885.1 Ktedonobacteraceae bacterium
GGTATCGTCAGGACCATTGGCAATGCTGGTTGGCTGGTATCCGCTGAGCGGCAGCAGGTACTCGGTGATTGCCCCCTGAGTGCTGATCTTGCCAATGCGGTTGGCAGCCTCCTCTACAAACCGGAAGCTCGACCCATCATCCCCGGTCACAATTTTGCCAAGCTGAGCATGTGATGTCGTTTTGACTGGATAAGCGGAGAAGGTGGCCTTTGCATCCTGGGCAGAAAGCAGCGATGCCTGTGGATTTGTCTTGATGGTATAATTCTTAGGAGCAACTTTGCTCGTTTTGCCACTAACCTTCACGTGCTTGAGGACAACCTGCGAGGTCTTCATGGTCGCTTTGAACTTCGTGACCGTGGGCTGAGCCAGCACCACATGGCTACTGGCAAAAGCCGATGGCACGCCAAAGAAACCAGTCCCCAATACTGCACCGGTTGTGAGCAGGCCGCCAATGGCCTCACGTCGGCTGATAAGCTTCATGCTTTTGTCTTTTTGCATTTAGTCTTCTACATTCCTTTCATTGTTTCCGGGGAAGCCGTTTTGTACCCCACAATCAGTATAGAAGCACTTTTAGATAAATACAAGCGTTTGATACTTAGGGATCATAGAATAGATACAATAGTAGCACGCATAAAATATGACTGTATATGTAAAATTTACAATTGTAAATTTTACATATTTTTCTATTATATAAATAACCGCAGGAGAGGTAACACTACGGCCCTTCCCATATCATGGTCTATTCGCTCTTCTCAAGCACCTCCATGCGTATCTTCACCTCAACCTCTATTGCGAGTGGCAGTACAATGCTCAAGCGTTTGAGCACACCATGCTTTTTATTGGCTCGACACTGCTCTTCCACCTGCTCCAAAGCAAAGGAGACTCCCTGTGGCTGTTCGATGGTGAGGCAAAGATCGTGATGTTGCCCTTGAATCAAGGCAATTGCGCCATCCACCGTACACTCGCACCACGTCACCAACGCTTCCTCAACCTCGTGAGGTGTTTCCAGAAAGACAAAACGATCGTGCAACCAGATGTCAGACGAAAGGAGCAGACGACGCTCAGCGCTGGCAAGATCGGCACAGGGATAGGCGCGACCAAACTCAACCGCCGCCTGCTTGTATTCCTCCTGCTCAGGCGCAATCTCTAGCAGCGTTCCGGCAAATTCGCGGCCCACTCCCTGTAAGCATCCATCGATGCGCGGGAGGCTATGACCGTATGAGTTGGTGAAAATATTCTCGTAGCGCTGCGGGCCAAAATATGCACGTGAATAGAGGCCGCGCCCGGGATCAGTCAGCAGATTCTCGCCTGCCACATGCACAATAAAGCTGCCGACATCGTTCTGATTGTGGTTTTCGGCATTATGTCCCGCCTTCAACGCCACCACAATCGGTGTCCCCTGCTCCGTTCGTGTTGCCAGACGCACCACGCCAGCGTCAGGAAGGCAGGCATCCGTTGGCGCACTGGCCTCCGGCTGACTGCCGTTCCACCACAGGATATCGCGCACCATCATCGTGAGTCGCCAATCGCTCTCCGGCTGTGCGGGGCGGGCCAGTAGATTGAGCAGCGATTGCTCACCGGTGCGTTGGACCAGACGCGTGATAATGCTCGGATGAAAAGCAACCGTTTCGTCACAATCGGAGAAGCTCGCAAACCAGGAGCCGGAGAGCTGCATACGAGCAGGATAGGCGGCGATACGACGCATCTTTTCACTAGCGAGCAGGTCGATTGCGCCATTGCTCCGCGCCCGCAGCATCTCAGCAAGAGTCACAAAATTAATCAACCCATAATGCCAGTACGCGACGCCCTCGGTCGAGCTGCCATCCTCTTCAAACGCAGTCTCCAGAAAAGCTTGCAGCCCCGCCAGTGCAATTTTCAGCGCCTGCTCCACGCGCTCAGGCTCCGGCTCCAACAACAAGAACGTGGCCGCGATCGAGCTATTGCAGACGCCGTTCCAGTTATGATGCTCTTTATACCATTTGTGCAAATGATGATAACGAAGATAGGGATCAAAGACCCTGCGCTCGATCTCTTCCCGCACGCGATGGCGTATCTCAGCATCCAGTGTCTCGCCAAGCATAAGCAGTGTTTCAGCCAGCACATACGCCGTTTCGGCAGAGAAGAGATCGATGATATAGGTCTCGTGGGCAGGCAGCACCCAGCTGCTCTCCTCGCAGATGCTCCACACATAATCCTGGACACAATCTTTCAGCTCCGTCTGACCCAGAAACAGGCGTAGTGTGGCAGCCGCCAATCTGGCCCGTTTGAGAAAATAGGGGGTCTGGTAGTTATCGCGGTCACCATTTCTCAGGAAGAGTCGATAAAAGGTATAGGAGGTCTGTGGAATCTGCTCAATATCCTCCATCAAATGCTGCGTCTGGGCCAGAACGGCCTGTGTTTGTGGTGCTATACGTAATGCCTCGATAGCTGTGCGTGCCTGCTCCAGTTCAGGAATGATCGCTCCATTGGCAAAACGCAAGCGAGGCAGTTGTTCTATAGTCTGTGAAAACACATCAGAAATAGTTATTGACATCATAAATCCTCAAAGAGAAAGCATAAAGCATCTTGAACGCTCTCAACCCATTGTAACATTCAAGATGCTTGCGATAAAGAAAGCATAGCGGCGCAGATCGCGGCTACGATAGAAATAGCTGAGGCGTTTTTGGCGGCATAACTACTAGCGACAATTCATTGGAAATAAAAAGTACTTATCTGTTTGGCTGCAATAGCATTTGCTGCTATAGTATCGGTAGCATACGTCAATAGCACTGTCTTTTACAAGATCTTTTATTAATCAAAAAAAAACGAGCACGTGGAGGGCGACACAATGAAACCAGGCTATTTCATTCTCGGCGCACTTATGCTCGTTGGCCTGCTTATATATTTATTTGCACCTCCCATCGTTATAATCAACTATGACTATACAGTGAAAGACGCGGGGCTAGGTGTTTTTGGGCTGGGCTTTTTCCTCAGTTTTCTCACCATCATTAGCAGGTTCAGCCACAGAAAAGAACAACCTCCCGATTAAAATATTCCTGTTGTCCCCGGAAGCAGGCAGTATGCGAATTATTCTAATAATGCAAGCGGCTCCTCTAACACATCTGCAAGTTCGCCGAGAAATTGCGCGGCACGTGCGCCATCCACCACGCGATGATCGCAAGAGAGGCTCAGGCTCATCATCGGCTGGACCGCTGGCTGTCCCCCGACTGGCACCACGCGCTCTACGATGCGCCCAACGGCAAGAATTGCGGCCTGGGGAGGATTGATGATGGCTTTAAAGCTATCAACACCGTACATTCCCAAATTACTGATGGTAAATGTGCCGCCGGAGACATCCTCCAGGCGCACCTTCCCGCCGCGTGTGCGCTCCACCAGCTCTTTCCGTTGTTGCGCAATCTGCCCTACTGGTAGCGTGTTAGCCCGTTGAATCACTGGCACGATCAAACCCTCATCCGTAGCGGCTGCAATGCCAATATTGATTGCTTCATTGAGCAAGATGCGGCCTCCGACCCACGAGGCATTAAGGCGTGAATGCTTCTGTAGCAGGGCAGCAACGACCTTGACCAGCAAGTCTGTATAGGTAATCTTCTCAGTGGTGCGCTTCTGAACGTACTCACGCCAGACCATCAGCCGATTCGCATTCACATCACGCTGCAAAAAGAAGTGGGGAACGCTCGTCCAGCTTTGTGTTGTGCGCTCGGCCATCAGCCTCCATGTACGACCGGTCACAAGCTCGTGCAGTTCGGCAGATGTCGCCTCTATAGCTGCGGCTGTCGTGACTACTTGTGCCGGTACTGGCAACGACGCGGCCAGCACATCGGCAACCAGGATTGCCCCATCTGGACCACTGCCACGAATCGTTGTGAGATCCTTCCCCTGCTCACGGGCAAGGCGACGCGCTTTGGGCGAGGCGGCAAGCAGTCCCACAGCGGAGACGGTGCGCACA